>NZ_JBFRJZ010000056.1:0-6436 GCF_041469125.1 Vibrio sp. 10N.286.51.E5
TTTTACTTTAATTGGTATTATGAGTGCTGTAAAGGCACCGAGCCCCTGCACTTCATGCTATTCCGGCACATATCAGAAAGCCTAGTCTGACGACTAGGCTTTCATCGTTTCCTGCGTATGTGTTTTGGGTTTTAGTAGTAGATCCTTATCGCTAGCTATGAAGTACTTCTCTATATATCGGGAGGTGCTGCTTGGGAATATAGGTGGTCACTTCTAACTCTTAAGCTAAATAGAGCAGAGCACTAATCTGATTGTTTTACTATGTGAAATTCTCTATCGCGTACGTACTTCGCCCTAAGGAGTGAGACTTTATTGCTTGAATACGTAAAGGGTAATTGTCGATTATGTTCGTATTGGTACTCGTTTAGCTGCTATCTAAACCATACCTGATACACGTATCTGGAACCCTGAGACTGACTAAGGAAAAGGTAGGATGCTTAACACTTCAAGCTATCACACTCACTATGCATAAATAGAGATGTTGATTCGAAAGACCATCAAACAAACCTAAATAGCTATCTCGTAGATACAAAAACGCCTAGCGTTTGCTAGGCGTTGATAAATAGTGTTTTGATACACCGACTACAGTATTTGTTTGAGCACTCTGTCGGCTTTTACACGAGTGATCTTACGAATCAATTTCTGAACTTCCATAGGGTAGCTCTCTACCTTATCTAACTGCTTATAAGTACAGATAAGCTGAGTGTGTTGAAGGATATTATCGACTTCAGCCTGGAACTTATCAGTTAGGTGATGGTAGTTATCTTGGATAAAGATACCGTTCTCTAGATCTAGCTTCCAGGCGCGAGGGTTTAGGTTATTACCTGTTAGTAGCATGTAGCGCTTATCTACCCATATGCCCTTTAGGTGGAAGCTATTGGAATCGTGTTGCCAAAGTCGAATTGATAGATTACGGCTAGCAATATGAGCTTCATTCGCTTTAGCGAAACGGCGTAAGTTCAGTTCGTAAAGGTATGGCAAACCACCAATCGTTTTAAACTCTTCTTCTGGTGAGATAAAGAAATCATTCGCTGTCTTATCACCAACAACAATGCTGACCTTTACGCCACGCTTAAGCGCTTTCTTGACTTCTTTAGCTAGGCTAGGTGGGAAGTTGAAGTAAGGTGTGCAGATAAAGATTTCATCTTTAGCTTGAGCGACGAGTTGATTGATACCCTGATTCAGACGGTTACGTCTTTTACCGATACCAACTAATGGTGTTACAGCAACTTGGTCTGCTGAAACGTCTTGACCATCGAATTGATACTGAGACCTTGCCAATGATGCACGAAACTGACGAATCGCTGGTTTCAGTTCTTTGGTCGCAGGCTTGTTCTTATCAGCCAGGTCATAAACAGCGCTGTCCGCAACCATCTGTTCGTGTACGTAGGCAAACATTGAGTCAGCAAGAGCCGCGTTGTTTAAAACGTGGTAACGATCAAAGCGATAGCGGTCATGGTAATTCAGGTAGATATTGTTAAGGCTTGCACCGCTGTATATTACGCTGTCATCGACGATAAAGCCTTTTAAGTGCAATACGCCAAAGACTTCTTTGCCACGAACTGGAATGCCATAGACAGGCACAGAATGCTGATATCTTTCAGCAAACTCTTTATACATGGCTGCATTGCCTTCAGAAGACTCTGCACCAATCAATCCGCGCTGCGCTCGGTGCCAATCGACACAAACGCTCACGTCTAATTCTGGATTCTTTTGCTTTGCTTCATATAAGGCAGTTAGGATCTCACGGCCAGCCTCATCATCTTCAAGATACAAAGCGACTAAACTAATACGAGTCGTTGCGCGAGATATCTCATCAAGTAGACGAGTTCGAAACTCTTGCGCTGATAGTAGTACTTCAAACTTGTCAGGATTCTGCGCTATGGTTGGCAACTGTATGAATGGATTCCTACTGGCAATCATATTGACTGTTTTACCTTAAAAATATGCAAAATTGCGAACCTTTAATTTTACCAAAGGGATAGTACCAAATACTAGATAATCGAGGCATTCTCTAACAATTTTGCTGATAATGCATAGGAATGAGATCTTTTCCGCTATTCAAATAGCGCTCGTATAAAACTCTTAAACCATTTGGTAGATCTTTGGGGTCTACTTGTACGAATTTGTGTCGCGCGTAAAAATTGGTGAGATGAGCGTAAGCAAAGCAGTAATCGTCTTCCGTAAGCGTATGTTGCGCACAATAATCCATAAGCTGGGAGCCTAATTGCTGACCGCGATGTTGTTTTGATATCGCCATTCCAGTAAGTAAACGATTATTTTCTATTGTACGAAAACGCACGACACCGCATAGCTCGTTATCCAGCAATAACGAGTAGATCAGTTCACTCTTATTCGCTTTTCCCGTTGGGTAGTGTTCTTTATAGAAACGTTTAACTAGGGGAACCTTTACTGGGTCTAATTGAGTAATGATGACATTGTTCATTCAGTCACTGCGCCATTGGTTTATCTGCTGTAGAATGACCGCAGTGTAAGTTAATTGAATATCGCCATGCAATTCCATCTCAATGCTAGTTTAAAAAATGTTCATACTTTTTCCATCGATCAGACGTGTGATGCGTTGGTTGAAGTCACCACTACCGAAGAACTTATTTCGCTTTACAAAGACCCTAAATGGTCAGCTTTGCCTAAGTTAATACTGGGTAAGGGCAGTAATATGCTTTTTACTGAGCACTTCGCTGGCCTGGTCATCGTGAATAAATTAGCCGGGATTGAGCTGGCCGAGACGGACAGTCATCACCTACTGCATGTGAGTGGTGGCGAGGATTGGCCAAGCTTGGTTGAGTGGAGTGTGGATAAAGGGCTGGGTGGTCTAGAAAACCTAGCAATGATACCCGGCTGTTCCGGCTCTGCTCCGATTCAGAATATTGGTGCGTATGGTGTTGAGCTACAAGACGTATGCGAGTATGTCGATATCCTGTGTCTGGATACTTATACAGTTAAGCGATTAAGCAAAGAAGAGTGTCTCTTTGGTTACCGAGATTCTATTTTCAAACACGCTCTCTACGATAAAGCGATTGTTGTTGCGATTGGTTTAACGTTGCCGAAAGAGTGGGAGCCATGCAATCACTATGGCCCGTTAAAAAGCCTAGCAGCCGATACGCTCTCCCCTCGCACTATATTTGATGAAGTGTGTGCTATCCGTTCAAGTAAGCTGCCAGACCCTAGAGTACAAGGGAATGCGGGTAGCTTCTTCAAAAACCCTGTGATCACCAAAGATCATTTTGATCGCTTGTTAGCTCTATATCCAAATATGGTTGGTTATGAGAGTAATGACATGATCAAAGTTGCTGCTGGCTGGCTGATTGATCAATGCCAGTTCAAGGGTGTGACAGAAGGTGGCGCTCAGGTTCACCCCAACCAAGCATTGGTTATTATCAATTATGATGAGGCTTCTGCTGTGGATATCCTTAAGCTTGCAGAGCGAGTGCGCCAGTCCGTTTTGAATAAATTCGATATTCGATTGGAACATGAAGTGCGCTTTATGGGACGAGACTGCGAGACAAACTTGGATAAGGCTTTGGAGTCATTGGCATGAGAGAGCACAGTACCAAGCTTGCACTATTGAGATGTCTTGCTGACGGTGAGTTTCATTCAGGTGAAGACCTAGGTGAAATGATTGGCGTATCACGAGCGGCTATCAGTAAGCACATTAAAGGTATTCAAGAGTGGGGTTTAGATATCTACCGAGTACAAGGCAAGGGTTACAAACTAGCCAGTCGTTTGGATATGCTTGACCAAGACAAATTGTCTGCAGTTAGTCGCGATGCTTCTCTTGAACTCATTCCCATCATAGGTTCTACAAACCAACACCTATTAGAGCGCACTAACACCCTCGAATCGGGTTCTGTCTGTATTGCTGAATATCAAGCTGCGGGTCGTGGACGCCGTGGACGAGAGTGGGTATCACCATTTGGTGCAAACCTCTATCTTTCAATGTATTGGAGACTCGACGCGGGGATGGCTGCCGCAATGGGCTTAAGCCTTGTGGTTGGTGTAGCTGTTGTTGAAGCTTTGGAAGAGATGGGCGTAGAAGGTGTAAAGCTTAAATGGCCGAACGACCTTTACCACAATGACAAGAAGCTTGCAGGTATCTTGGTCGAGCTGTCAGGACAGTCTGGCGGCGCTGCGCATATTGTGATTGGTTTAGGGCTAAACCTATCCATGGATCCAACAACATCAGGTATTGGCCAGCCATGGACTTCCCTTAAAGAAGTGTGTGATGGGAAGGTGCCAGACCGTAACCAGTTAGCGCAGGCTCTGATCAATGCTTGGGATAAGTCACTTGTCGACTACGAGTTGAAAGGAATGTCCAATTTTTTAGAGCGTTGGAACCGCTTGGATAATTTCTTAGGTCGCAATGTTAGATTGATCATTGGACCTAGAGAAATTGAAGGTGTTGTTCAAGGCATCGATGAACAAGGTGCTGTATTGCTCAAAACTGAGAATGGTGTCGAGAGCTATATTGGTGGCGAGATATCGCTAAGAAAAGGCGACTAAGGCGTTACTATTTTCTTAGTAACACTTCTTCAACCATATGATCTGCGCCTTTACGTAGAATCAGGTGAGCCCTTTCTCTTGTCGGAAGGATATTTTGTTCAAGGTTCAAGCCATTAATTGAACTCCAGATACCTTCTGCTTTGTCCAATGCGGCTTGGTTCGATAATTTAGTGTAATGACTAAAGTAAGAGCCAGGCTTAGTAAACGCGCCATCGCGGAATTTCATAAAGCGATTGACGTACCATTCTTTGATTTGTTGGCTATCAGCGTCAACATAGAGTGAGAAATCAAGGAAGTCTGAAATAAACACGCGATGTGGCTCGTGTGGATAATTCATTCCGGTTTGTAAAACATTAAGCCCTTCAATAATAAGCACATCTGGTAGGTCGACGCACTTAACGTCATCAGTAATATTGTACGTAAGATGCGAGTAAACAGGGGCTGTGACATTTCTCTTGCAAGCTTTTACATCCGAAACAAAGTTCACTAAACGCTTGATATCGTAAGATTCAGGAAAGCCCTTTTTGCTCATCAACCCTTTCTCTTCTAACACCTCGTTTGGATATAAAAAGCCATCGGTTGTCACTAGTTCAACTTTTGGGTGGTTTTCCCAGCGAGAGAGTAGGGCTTTAAGCAGACGCGCAGTGGTACTTTTGCCAACAGCTACGCTACCCGCAATACCGATGATAAAAGGTGGCGCTTTCTCTTTCTTATCTAGAAATTGGTGGAGTACCGAGTTTCTATTCTGTCTGGCTGCCACATAGAGGTTCAATAGACGAGATAGCGGTAGATAGATCTCTACTGCCTCTTCCATTGTGAGCTTTTCATTGATGCCTTGAAGCTCTTTTAAGTCGCTCTCAGAAAGTGTCATCGGAACTAAATTCCTTAGCTCAGACCAACGTTCGCGGTCAAATGACATAAATGGGCTCATACAAAACTCTATAGTGGATAACAAAACAAGTGCATGGAAAATACATCAAGCGATAGATAAATAAAATATCTTCCTGTACTAGATGCGGGTTAAAGACGTAAACCTTGAGCTAAATAGCCGTATGTAGGAGTTTGGTCAGAGAATTTTGCACTTTTTTTCAATTTACTATTGCAAGGTGGAAAATCATTCAATAAAATGCGCCCACTTGTGCCGACTTAGCTCAGTAGGTAGAGCAACTGACTTGTAATCAGTAGGTCACCAGTTCGATTCCGGTAGTCGGCACCACTTTCTCCCTTCCTATAAGGCAAGCGAGAGAAAGCTCAAAATTTGGAGAGGTTCCCGAGTGGCCAAAGGGAGCAGACTGTAAATCTGTTGGCACTGCCTTCGATGGTTCGAATCCGTCCCTCTCCACCATATTCTAAAGGTTAAATAGCTCAAACAGAGTTACGTGTTGCGTGCATCGTATAATGGCTATTACCTCAGCCTTCCAAGCTGATGATGCGGGTTCGATTCCCGCTGCACGCTCCAACTCATTTTGTGTGCTGATATAGCTCAGTCGGTAGAGCGCACCCTTGGTAAGGGTGAGGTCCCCAGTTCGACTCTGGGTATTAGCACCAGTCTAAAGCTTCTTCTCCTTTAATAAAGAAAACCATTTTTTTTGGTTGCGTGGTCTTATTTTAAGCCACCTAATCCGTACCTAGAGGGACACCCCATGTCTAAAGAAAAATTTGAACGTACGAAACCGCACGTAAACGTTGGTACTATCGGCCACGTTGACCACGGTAAAACAACTCTAACTGCTGCTATCTGTACTACTCTTGCAAAAGTGTACGGTGGTGTTGCTAAAGATTTCGCATCTATCGATAACGCTCCAGAAGAGCGTGAGCGCGGTATCACAATCGCAACTTCTCACGTTGAGTACGACACTCCAGCACGTCACTACGCACACGTAGACTGTCCAGGGCACGCGGATTATGTTAAAAA
>NZ_JBFRJZ010000057.1:0-19315 GCF_041469125.1 Vibrio sp. 10N.286.51.E5
AAAGTATGCTCCCGCCCTGTGATGTTGTGGAGTATAGTCGTGGCCCGGCAGCCACTAGAGCTTATTATTTAACCCCAGGAGCTGCGAAACGTTTTATAGGCTCGGCCCAAGAGTGGATTCTTGCAGTTGATGATTATATGGGTCAATTTTGGCTGAATAAAGTTCCATGTCGAGGCATTATACCAGGGGTGGTAAAAAATGAGACGGACTTCGAATCAATAATTGGTGAGCTCAATCGGTCAAGTAAAAAAAATCGTTTATCTAGAGAGCTTTATTCATTATATTGCACATTAGCTAGGGTGTTTTATTTACGTTTTAGTGGAAGTGGTAAGTAAATGACAATATTTTTATGCGTTAGGTATTAATCTAGTCATTTCTAATAGAGGAGTACAATTTGAGTGTAGGGCTTTTAACTCTCTGAATTTACTCGTACCGGCCATTTTAGCGATTACGCTCTTCTGAAAAATCAAGCCTAGTAGAGTAGCTACTGAAGCTAAAACTGCTTACTTGCTATTCTGACGATGCTACTAATCGAGCATTAAGCCGATATCATCTGTACCACAACCGTCAAGCTGTTATTTACGTTGAGGCAGAGTTTAGTGTTCGTTACAGTGATAAACAAGCAGTACATCTATATCAACACGGTTTTCCCTATCAAAAGTCCCAAAGTGTTCCGCATGAGTTAAAGTTCAAGAACAGTTGGCTTTTTAATCAACGATTACAATAATGTGCCTGTGCTTTTATAGATGCCATTCAGCAGGCATCTATAAGCATAAGCTATGACGGGGTAGGAAAAGGGCTGGTATGATAGGTAGTCTTTAGGGGGATCAAGTAAACCGCCTCCTAGAAAGGCGAAGTTAAATCCAAATTCCAGTATGACTTCAGTTTAAATTGTGAATTTGGTGTTAGTGCTACAATGTGCTTATCAGCTAGCATTACTTTGTTTTCAACATCATGAAGAACGATTGGGAGTGTAACTACAGCTGACAGCACTTTCTATTGAAATTATTGCGCACCTTCGGCTACTTTGATCCAGTTATCTACAACAGATTCTTTGCTAAACCTTAGAATGTGGTGTTCTTCTATTTGTACGTCATGTCTTATAATGTAATCGATGTTCTTTGCTATGTTTTTTTGAATTAATGCTTCATCAACACCTATCATTGGGACAAGATATCGCTCAAGGTCATTAATTAGAATTTCGTTTGGACCACATGGGCAGTCAGTCGCAATTACAGGAGTTCCACAAATTAATGATTCTATCAATACTGTAGGTAGCCCCTCAGAATCTGAAGCGAGGATAAGCATCTCTGCATTTTTTATAAGTGGATATGGGTTGTCATGGAATCCCAAGAAATGAACACGATCACTAAGACCTAAAGATTTAGCTAATTCAATAAGTTCTGATTTCATCGGGCCTGTGCCGACTAAAACCAGATCAATTTCCTTATCTTCGGATTGGTACAAAGCATGTATTGTTCTATCAATACGCTTTCTCTTATCTAGTGACGAGAGTGAAATTATATACCTATTGTTAATGTCATAAGACGAATCTGGTTGGGAGTTAGCGCTTTTTCTTATGCTAGAGAAGTCAAAGGGATTATAAATAGCAAAACTATTCTCTTTAACACCTAATGAAAGCCCATTTACCTCATCGATTGTTGCTTGAGAAACACCTAGGCAACGGCGATTAGACAGGTAAGCTTTTAGTGGAAGTAGCCTTACTATACCTCGATCAAAGAAAACTTCATTTGGTGAGTTCCTCAACATCAATGTAAACTTACTTTTAGGATAATAAAAAAAGTGCTCAAAGAAAGTGTACATATTATGAGTAGTAATCAAGTCAACGCCTTGACTATTGATGTAATTGTTAACAGCGAAATAGTTAAATGGGAAGGCTAATAATTTAATAAAGTAGCGTTTGATATTTTGAACTTTCCTGAACCAAATTTTAAGTGCTGTTCTTTTCTTTATTTTTTTAGCCTTTCTTTTTTCTTTGTATTTAGAAATGGAGCTCTTTTGGATTGTGTCGGATAGCGGTGTTAGCTTCCCTTTTTTAAGTAAGAAGATTTCAACTCTAGGGTCTATGTCAAATGCAATTCTGTCCGCATCAATAAAAATAGAGACACGATGTCCACGGTCACATAAATATGACGAGAGATCTAGAATATTGCGACTACCTCCAGTAGCTGAAAGGTCTGGAGTATGGTGTAAAAAGTGCATTAGATTGGCCTTGTTGTATAAATGTTACAGTGGGGTGGTTTCTTTTAAAAAGTGGAAATTATCTATCGATAAACAATTTTTGTTTGCTTGTTGACCAAAATGAACCTTGAGAAATGCTATCTAGAAATAAAAGGTCACTTGTGCCTTGACCAAATTCCATAACAGGTTCAAAAGTTGTCATTTGTGCTTCTTTTATAGCCTCAAGAATACATGCCTTTGATTCAGTAACATTTATAATAGAACGTGCATCTGAACGATTGTCCTGACGAGAGCCTAGATTAATCGAAGGTTTCCCATAAAATGGTACCTCTCGAACTCCAGCACTAGAGTTACCTACCATTAATTTTGCGTTTTTTAACAGTGTTAGAAAGTACTCAAAACGTAAACTAGGGTAAACTTTGAAGTGGTCGTTGCCTTCGAGTCGAGCGAGTTCATTGATAATAACCTCTGAGCCATGGTCATTATTAGGGTAAATAACCACAAAGTTTTCTTTACTTTCTAATAAGGCATCGACAGCATTTGATATCTGTTGTGGTAGCTTCTCTACTTCAGTGGTCACTGGATGATACATGAAGACCGAGTATTCATCATAAGGGATGTTATATCGCTCTTTGGCTTCATCCAGTGTAGGCAAGTTCGGTGATGTCATGATATCTAGGTCTGGAGAGCCAATAACAAAGATATTTGATTCAGCCTCTCCTAGCTGAATTAGGCGAGATTTAGCTTTTTCATTGGAGACAAAGTGTAAGTGTGACATTTTTGAAACCGAATGACGAATCAGTTCATCAATTGTTCCCGAAACCTCACCGCCTTCAATATGAGCGACAAGGATATTGTTTAACGAGCCAACAATCGCCCCCGCCATAGCTTCGACTCTATCGCCATGAACCACAATCATATCGGGTTGAAGCTCTTTAACGTAGTCAGATAGCCCTTGAATTGTTTTCGACAGGACTATATCCATTGAGTCATGGCCATTTTGGTTGATGTATTTATACAGTGATTTAAATCCGGCTTTGCCTACTTCATTCGCAGTCATACCGTACTTAGCAATCATATGCATGCCAGTGATAAAAATGTGTGCATCGAACTCAGGGTGTTCTTCGACCTTTTTTATCAAGCTTTTTAACTTACCAAAATCAGCACGCGTGCCTGTCAAAAACAATATTTTTTTCATATAAATTAACCAATATGCGTTTTCTTTAATTGGACGTCAGCAGGTATCGTTTGTGTCGCCAATTTCCCGATCAAAGATTCGTAGTCCTCTGCTAAGAAGTCCCCAGTACCTGGGCGTTTTACCCACAGGTTATCTCTAGTTAGTGTTTCACCTTCTTTAATTTCAGCAATGGTAACGACACTTGCGTATGCGAAGTCGATAGTAACTTGTTCTTCTTTTGCAGCTTCTTTCTTACCACCACGCATTTGCGCCATACGTTTTGATTGTATAATTAATTCAGCACACTCTTGAGTGTCCATTGAGCAAACAATATCCGGTCCTGGACGATCTTTACTGTCAGTGAAGTGACGTTCAAGAACTGAGGCGCCTGTAGCAACTGCACCCAAGCATGCAAGATTATCTATACTGTGATCTGAAAGACCAACAACTGCATCAGGAAAAGCTTCTTGCAACTGTTCCATCGCACCGATACGAATTAAATGATCTGGTGTAGGATATAAATTGGTCGTGTGTAACAGGCAGAAAGGGATTTGATGCTTGCGGAAAATATTGACTGCTTTTTCAATCGAAGGGATATCATTCATACCTGTACTCAGAATGATAGGCTTACCGAAGCTTGCAATTAAGTCTAACAAGGGGTAGTTGTTGCACTCGCCTGATCCGATCTTATATGCTGGGACATTCATACGCTCAAGGCGAAGTGCTGCAGCGCGAGAGAATGGTGTACTGATAAAGATCGCGCCCTTTGACTCTACATAGTCTTTGAGTTTTGTTTCATCTTCTTCATTTAATGAACAGCGGTCCATGATTTCATAGATAGAAACATCGGCATTGCCAGGAATAACATTTTTGGCTTCACCACTCATTTCATCTTCTACTACGTGTGTCTGATGTTTGATAATCTCAGCGCCACCTTGGATAGCGGCATCAACCATTTCATATGCAACTTCAAGCGAACCCTCATGATTGATACCAATTTCGGCAATGACAAGTGGGTCATAATCCAGGCCAATTTTGCGTCCAGAAATTTCAAATATTGGGTTAGTCATTGTTTAATTCCTTTAATCTTTGTTCTACGACTCTAAGATCGTTTAGTGTATCTACGTCAGCCGAATCTACTTCGGACATAACGTATGGAAATACACCTTTTCGTGGGAAGTGTTTACAGCGTTTAAATTCTTCTACTGAAAACGCATAGATTGCACCATTCGGTTGAAAAGCTCTAGGCAAGTCTTGTCTACGTGTATATGGAGCTTCGTCATTGTACAGTCCCGCAATAGAGCCATCTTCTCGTTCTATATAAGATTTGATAGGCGTGTGTGATGGCTCAAAAACGCTAATCACAAATTGAGCATTTTTTATATTAAAAAGATCAATAGCCTCTTGTAAGTGCCTACTAGTTCTAAGCGGCGATGTTGGCTGAAGGAGTGTCATCTTTGAACATGGTATTTGATGGTCTTCTAACCAATTAATCGCGTGTGCAACAACATCAATACTGCTCGCCGTATCAGAAGCCAATTCATCTGGTCGTTGGATGATTTCTGCACCATATTCAACGCTGACAGCAGCTATTTCACTATCATCAGTAGAAACAAAGACTCGTCCAATATCAGTGCATTGTAACGCCGCTTGAATCGTCCAACCAATGAGCGGAGCCCCATTTACAGGTAAGACATTCTTCCGAGGTAAGCCTTTGGAGCCTCCTCGAGCGGTAATGAGTGCGATATGCTTAGTTTTCATAACAGACCGTTCTTAAATCGTGATGAAGATTGCTCATTTCAGTGCGTCACCTAAAGAGGTTTCTTTATCTATAATCATAACATTACATTTGATAAGTTGCTTATTTAGCTCTGCCAAGAATACGCTATCATGATGATGTACATTATTTGCCACAATAGGCATGTTCGGATAAAGCTTGCGACAAGTAAACATTGCGGTCGAGTAAGTTCCGACTAGCGCAGAAAGTTTTATTTGTTTATCAATCAGTTCGATCTCTAATGGATATTCACCTTGGTGATATTGAATGTTCGGATTCCGCATCAAGCGCTTTCTAACTTCTGTTTTCTCCGTTCGGTGGGGAAAGTAAATTATATCGGTAGACGTTTGTTCTACAAGTTGATTAATCGAGGACACATAGTCGTCGACTGATACTTGGTTCTTGTCTCCAATAGCACCTTGGCCAATAAAACCGATCGGAGCGTCATTGCGGTATAACTCGGGATCACCGTAGCGTTGCTTTAAAGTCGATAAATTATTCTGATGAAGCTTGAATTTGTTCTGCTTGAGTTCAAACATGGAGAAAATTTCGAGATCGTTTGATTGCTCCAATCTACCAATGGGTTTACAGCCATTAAAGCGGACTTTCAAGTCAACTAAAAGACGTGGTCGGTAATAAGGTTGGCCTGGTATAATATGATTACCATACTCGAGCAACGTCATCGTTCCATCATCAAAATAAACCTCCTTGTTGACTGGGAGGTTTTTTATCAACAGCTTAGTTCTCCAACCATTATATTCTGCATAAAAAAAATGCTCAATAGACACACCAGCTAAGTGTTTTTTGATTTGCTTAATAGCTTGTGGAACTTGCTTACTGCGGTTATCCCGACTAATTGTGACAACGTGTTGCCATTCCGAGCTATCAATGAGTCTTTTTTGTTGTTGAAGTCCATGCTCAGTTTTTTGATTTACCAAGAGAAGGATATTATTTTGGCAGTTAAAGTGATTTTTCGCCTCTAAAGCACAAATGTATTGCAGAGGAGAAGTGACGACAAATAAGTTCATTATTAATGCTCCAAGCTAGCAACGGCCTTTTCTAAAGCGCCGGAGCTTTGAGTAATGATTGCATATGCAGAAGTAATGGTATGATTGAGATCGGCGGAGTTCAACACTAGTGTAGCGCATATAGCATGGGCTATATCCTGTTGGGACTCTTTGATCAAGATACCGTTAACGTTCGCCAGCTCATCAACAATATCTTTAAAATTAAAATAACTCGGACCAGTAATTACAGGAACATTAAGAGCGACTGGTTCTAATACATTATGCCCACCGATCTTACCTCCTAGTAGACTACCTCCCATAAAGCACACATCTGCAGCGCCAATGAGCACCAACATCTCCCCCATAGTATCGCCAAGATAAACTTGAGTAGCAGAGTTGACTGGTTCAGTTTGGGTTCGGCGAGTTGTGGTAAAGCCGAAGTTAATACACAGTTGATAAACATTATCAAACCGCTCTGGGTGTCTTGGCACTATTATCAACAGTGCATCTGGTAGTGTTGATAATACTTGCTTATGGACAGCAAGCAGAATGTCATCTTCGCCTTTGTGGGTACTCGCAGCAATCCAAATAGGGCGCTTTGCGCCGAGTGTTGTTCGAAGTGCCTTACCTTGTTCACGAATAGAATCAGAAATCAGAATATCAAACTTAATCGATCCTGTGACCGTTAGTTTATTGTTATTTACGCCTAAACGCTCAAAACGAGCAGCGTCAGATTCAGTTTGGCAAAGTATTTTGGTTAGGCAGGGATGCAGCAAATTAAATAGCGGTTGAACCTTGGCATAGTTGTTACATGACTTTTCTGATAGACGAGCATTAACGACGGTAATTGGAATCTCTGCTTTATTAACCACGTTAAGCGTATTTGGCCAAAGCTCGGTTTCGATAATCAGCATCTGTGTTGGTTTTATCGCTTTTAGGAAACCTTTTACAGCAAAGCTAAAGTCGATAGGCATGTAACGGTGTTCAACAAGATCGCCGAGCTTTTTCATTTGCTCAGCCCCGGTGCTTGTAGTTGTGGTGACCAAAATGGGTTGGTTAGGGGCTTGTTTCTTTAGCTCTTTAATCAGAGGTACAGCGGCAATGCTTTCACCAACAGAGACCGCATGAATCCAGATGGGAGATACGTCACTGACTAACTTTGGAGTGAAACCAAAATGCTCTTTCCAGCGAGCACCAAACTTAGGCTTATTGGGTTTATTTTTATATAAGCCAAACAGCAAGATTGGTGCTGCTAGTGTTAGCACAGCTGTATAAAGGATGCGGACTAGCATGCGCTGACCGAAATGGCTTCCAGTTTTTGAATGCTACCGAGCACTTGCTTAGGAGATAGCTCAGTAAGGCATTTCAGGTGCTTGAATTCACACTCGCGCTTGAAACAAGGGCGGCAATCGATGTCAGTATGAACGATTTCGACTTTCTCAGCTAACGGCGGGGTGTATTTAGGTGATGTTGAACCATATACCGCAACGACATTACAACCGACTGCAGCAGCGACGTGCATTAAACCGGAATCGTTGGCAACCACGGTGTCGCACGCACCCAGTAAATCAACAGCTTCAATTAAGCTTGTTTGGCCAGCTAAAACATGAATACGGTGTTGCAGCTCTTTAGGTACTAATGCTCTGATGTTGTTACAAGTTTCCAAGTCTTTTTGAGAGCCAAATAGCCATATTTGTTTGCCCGCTTGGCTCATGTTGGTAGCAACCTCTGCGTAGTGCTCTTCCGGCCATTTTTTGGCTGGGCCGAACTCAGCACCTGGACATAAGCCAATAATTGAGCTGTCATTCTCTAGGTTAAACTTGGCAATGGTTGCTGTTTGTTCCGTTTCATTAATGAATAATTGAGGGCGAGGAAGAGTATCTAGGCCACCCAATGATGAAGAGTCAATCATCTCTTTTTCGGTGTAGGCTAGGGCAACATAGCGTTCAACCATGAATTGAAATGACTTCATATTTGGGCGCAGGTCGTTTAATAGGCCATAGCGCATCTCACCTTTCCAACCTGTGCGCAGTGGGATGTTGGCAAACCAAGGAATAAGGGCAGACTTAGCAGACTTCGGTAAAATATAGGCGTGGTCATATTGGTTTGCGCGCAAAGATTTACCTATCTCTCGACGACCCAATAAATTAAATGCGCCATGGCCAATAGGCATCTCGATTGCTTGGTGTATTTCTGGCATACGTTCAAGGATTGGTTTGCACCATCCAGGAGCAATCACATCTATTTGGCTTTCAGGGTGAAGCTTCTTCAATACAATATAGAGTGATTGAGACATAACCATGTCGCCAACCCATGAAGGACCAATAATTAGGATCTTTTTCATTACTTTATGCGCCAGTCTGTTTTGTATCTTGGTTTGAAGAGGTTGTAGTAATTATTGCCATCTTCTTGAGAGTGCAGAAGCTGAAGTATCCACATGTACTGTTCAGGCTTGTCTCCAACGAAATATTCGATCGCTTGATTACACGTTCTTGCGTCTTGCTCTTCGCCTTTATCGAGTTCAAAAGCCGGTAATATCTCGATATTAAAAGAGCCGTCTTCGGTATTCATTGATGCAAACAATGGCAGGACTTTTGCCCGAGATAGCTTCGCTATTTTCCCCAAGCCTGGCAGCGTCGCTTTTCTTGTCGCGAAAAAATCGACAAAAACACTATGTTCTGGGCCATGGTCTTGGTCTGGCAGGTAGTATCCGATATAGCCATCTCGAATTGATTTCAAAAATGGTTTTATTCCACCAGAACGTTCATATACACGGCCACCGTGTTGAACACGTTGTTTGTGCATAAGCCAATCAGTAACATCATTTTTTTGTTTCTTTGCCATGGCAGATACTGGCATATCCATAGACGCAAGAAGAATGGCTGGTACATCAATCGCCCAGGAGTGAGGTACCATCAATATGACATTATCATTAGCGTCAATGTGGCCTTGTAATATATCTAAGCCTTTAATCTGGCAGCGCTTCTTTAGCCAGGAAGCGGGTTTCAAACTCAATAAACCAAAGCGGATGAAAAATAGTGATGCAGTAAACAGTGTTTTTTCAATCAGGGCTTCACGCTCTTCGAATGTCTTCTCTGGGAAGCAGAGTTCAAAGTTAACACGGCTGCGGTGCGCAGGCCCAGTTTGAGATTTTGCGAGTTTAGCTGCAATGGTTTTAGCAAGCCATTTTTGAGCTTTGAGAGGTAATATTGCAAGAGGGAGGCCAGCAATAACCCCTAACCAAGTTCCCCAAAATTTAGGCGTTAGGAAGCTTCGGTTGAATGTTGGATTATAAGCTTTTGGATCAAAATCGTTTCTTTGGGTCATAATCACTACTACAGCAGTTCATTGTCTGAACCGCTGTTATTATTGAGTATCAAAGTTATATCGAGCATTAAGCATTAAAGTTACATTGAATATTGAACATTAATGCTTATTTGTTTTGAAGTGCCATATACTCCGCAACGCCTTGCGCTACAGTTTTAAATACCACATCACAGCCTGCTGCTCGAAGTTTCGTAAGATCAGCTTGAGTAAACTCTTGGTAAGCGCCTTTTAAATGCTCAGGGAAAGGAATCGTTTCGATTTCACCTTTACCGTGGTGCTTAATTACCGCTTTGGCAACTTCGTCAAAAGACTCAGCATTGCCGGTGCCTAAGTTAAAGATGCCAGAAACACCGTTCTCTAAGAACCACAGGTTTACTGCGGCAACATCACCGACATACACAAAATCACGTTGGAACGTTTCGCTACCTGCGAACAGCTTAGGGTTCTCACCGGCGTTCATTTGATTGTTTAGGTGGAAAGCAACAGAGGCCATGCTGCCTTTGTGATCTTCGCGTGGACCGTAAACATTGAAGTAACGGAAACCAGTAATTTGAGGTAACGTCTCATTATGCGCTACAGCATCTGCTGTTAAGCGACGAACATAGTTATCAAATTGTTGTTTTGAATAGCCGTAGACATTTAATGCACCTTCGTATTCTCTCTCCTCGATAAAAGTATCGGTTTCGCCATAAGTGGCAGCAGAAGAGGCATATAAGAAAGGGATTTCACGCTCAACACAGTAATGAAGTAGCTCTTTTGAGTACTCATAGTTGTTAAGCATCATGTATTTACCATCCCACTCAGTGGTCGCAGAGCAGGCACCTTCATGGAAAACAGCTTCAATAGGGCCGAAATCATCCCCAGCCATCACTTGAGTTAGGAAGTCGTCGCGATCCATGTAGTCAGTGATGTCTAGGTCTACAAGGTTCTTGAACTTTTTACCGTTCTTGAGGTTGTCGACAACTAGAATATCGTTGTGGCCTGCGTCATTGAGTGCTTTCACAATATTGCTGCCGATCATGCCAGCGCCACCCGTTACGATAATCATATTTTTCCTACTCTTTTGAATATAAAACTACCGTGAGTATAGCAAGGAATGACAAAGACGGGCTAGTGGAATAATTCCTTAAGCGGAGTATGATATGAGCAAATTAGTCTTAAGTCAGTGCGCAGTAAGCACTCGAAATTATAGGTATTATCATGAAAATTGCAGTTGCGGGTACCGGTTATGTAGGTTTATCCAATGCGATGTTGTTGGCACAAAACCATGAAGTGGTAGCGGTTGATATTGTTGAAGACAAAGTAGCTATGCTTAATAAAAAGCAATCTCCAATTGTAGATAATGAGATTGAGCACTTTCTATCAAATAAGGTGCTGAATTTCAGGGCGACAACAGATAAAGCGGCTTACAAAGATGCTGAGTTTGTCATCATTGCTACTCCAACTGATTATGATCCAAAAAATAATTATTTTGATACCAGCTCTGTGGAATCGGTCATTAAAGACGTCATGGATATCAATCCCAATGCCGTCATGGTGATCAAATCAACGGTGCCTGTTGGTTATACTGAGCGCGTTAAGCAAGAACTGAACTGTGTAAACGTTATGTTCTCACCTGAGTTTTTACGCGAAGGCAAAGCCCTGTACGATAACCTACACCCATCACGTATTATCGTTGGTGAGTGCTCTGAACGAGCGAAAGTGTTTGCGAATCTGCTGGTTGAAGGCGCAGAAAAAGAGAATATCGACGTACTGTTTACTCACTCTACAGAAGCGGAAGCAGTAAAGCTCTTTTCGAATACCTACCTAGCGATGCGTGTTTCTTATTTCAATGAGCTCGATTCTTACGCCGAAGCGCACGGTTTGGATTCTCGTCAGATCATCGAAGGTGTGGGCTTAGATCCTCGAATTGGCAACCATTACAACAACCCTTCATTTGGTTACGGTGGTTACTGCTTACCGAAAGACACCAAGCAGTTGTTGGCGAATTACCAAGATGTACCAAACAACATTGTGGGCGCTATTGTTGACGCTAACCGCACTCGTAAAGACTTTATTGCGGAGTCCATTATTAAGCGCTCGCCTAAAATTGTAGGTATTTATCGCTTGATCATGAAGGCCGGCTCGGACAACTTCCGTGCGTCGTCGATTCAAGGCATCATGAAGCGTTTGAAAGCTAAAGGTATAGAAGTGGTCGTGTTCGAACCTGTGTTGGAAGAAGAGCATTTCTTTAACTCGAAGGTTTATTCTGACCTAGAAGAGTTTAAAGCCGTATCAGATGTGATTGTATCCAACAGAATGGTCGATGAAATATCAGACGTTGCAGATAAGGTGTACACGCGAGACCTGTTTGGCAGTGATTGATCAAAGGTATTATTGATTGAAGGTGAATTTTAGCGTTTGCTAATTCGACCAGATGTTATCAGCTCGATCTATCCGCTTAGTGGCGATATACTGAACCACTAAACGGATAGGGATACTAATAACTAATGAAAACACGTGACAAGATTGTTTACGCTGCTCTAGAGCTTTTTAATGAGCACGGTGAGCGTAGTATTACGACCAATCATATTGCTGAGCATATCGAGATTAGCCCTGGTAACCTCTACTACCACTTCCGTAACAAACAAGAAGTTGTACGTGACATCTTTACGCTCTATTCAACAGAGTTGCTTGAAAGATTCACACCGATTCAAGGCCAGCAAGAAAGCCTGACGCTACTAAAGCGCTACTTAGATTCTATCTTCACGTTGATGTGGAAGTACCGATTCTTCTATGCGAACCTACCTGAAATATTGTCACGTGATGAGCAACTTCACCTTGATTACATGGCCGTGCAAGAAAGATTGCAAACCAACCTTGTCGATATCATGAGAGCCTTCGTTGAGTTGAACTTGCTCAAAGCAACGGATACGGAAATGAAGTCTATGGTCACTTCTCTTCACTTGATCGCATCAGGTTGGTTAGCTTATCAGTCTGCGATGTCTCCAAAAGCGCAAATTACTGAGCAAGTGGTACATCAAGGAATGTTGCAGATGATCGCGACCGTTAAACCAATTGCGACTGCTCAAGGTTTTGAGCAGCTGACATTGTTGGAAGATGGTGTAAGGGCGTTGAACAGCAAGTAAAAGTGAAGATGTGAGTAACCCAGATTCGAAGAGCGGTGGTTACTCATTAATACGATTACTGCACTCGCTTTTTAAAGCTCTTGCTTAACATGTTATTCGTATCGATTTCTTCATCATGCATTGTAAATAGCGACGTCATTCCCTACAGCGAGGTACGAGCGTTATAGGGAATCTTTCTTTACCCTCGAAGCTAACAATGCAAGAGCGAGATTCCAGATATTTCGTTCCTCAATTCTGGAATGACGAAGTTTTGCAAGTGACTAGTTCAAGGTCTCTCAACTATTTGGGGTTGCTCAAGACTATTAGTACCTATTCCTCGTATCTACTTTTATCTAACCAACCAACTCTTCGGGTTCTGAGCTTGGCTGTTTCTGCGAATCTCAAAGTACAACGATGGACGAGTTTGGCCGCCAGTATCACCAGCAAGTGCAATTGCTTCACCCGCTTTAACCTTGTCACCTTCTTTCTTTAAAAGTGCTTGGTTAAAGCCGTAGAGCGTCATATCACCTTTACCGTGGTCAAGTAGTACCACTAAACCATAGCCACGTAAGTACTCGGCAAATACCACAGTACCTGAGTAAACCGACTTTACCTGCTGCCCGTACTTGGCATTGATCACCATGCCTTTCCAGTTAACTTGACCCGTTTGACTAGAGCCATAGCTATGCAGAACTTTGTCTTTAATTGGCCAAGGTAGTTTACCTTTACGTTTGGCTAAGCCATCCATAGGGACAGCATTACGTCGTTCTCGAGCCGCTTTCTCCGCTTTTGCTATTTCAGCTTTGAGGCGGGTTTCATTTCGCTGAAGCTCTGCTAAGTAATTCTTGTCACCCGAGATGTTTTTCTTGATGCTACCAACCGTTTTCTTGCGTTGGGTTTGGGTTTTGGCTAACGTATCGCGCTTGGTGGTTTGTTGCTTTAACAGCGTTGCTATTTGTTCTTGCTCAAGTTGACGTTGCTTATGGCTCTCTTCTAATTCAAGTTGCGTCTCTTCAATCGTTTTGATTGTTGCAGATCGCGCTTTGGCAAGGTGTTGGTAGTAGTGACTAATACGATCTTCTTCAACACCTGTGTTGAGGATGTGAGAAGACGCTTTGGCTCGACTTGTCATGTAGTAAGTCTGAATCAGTTGCTCTAACTTATCGGTATGGACTTTTTTCTGAGCCGTAAGCGCTTTAATCTTGGTGTCTAAGTTAGCAATATTTGCATTAGCCGTATTGAGTTGCTTTTTACTGTCTAGAATCGATTTTTCAAGCGAAGCGATGGAAAGCTCTTGTTTCTTGAGGCTTGCTTGCAGGCTATCGAGCTTTTTCTGTTGTGAGGACAGGTTTTTTTGTTGGCGAGATATTTCACTCGATACGCCTTTCAGTTCCCCCTGAGAGGCGGCAAATGACGATGTAGACAAAATTGCAACACAAAGGCTGGCAGATATCAGAAGAGTCCGGCTAATGGCTCGAATTGGTTTCATCATTATCGTCATTTAGTTATATTCATCTGCTCTTAATTTTTCGAATTTCGCTGAATCGAATCCCGCACCTGCTTTTAAGCTCTTCGTATCTCGGTTGCTCGCATCCCGAATCTGCTCTTAAATCCCATCACCATGGATGAAGTTCTGAGAGCGGCCATTGAACCCTTGGTCCATATCTAAAGATGGCTTGTCTGTTTTAGGTTTTCCGACAATTTTTGCAGGAACCCCTGCGACTGTTGTATGAGGTGGTACGGCTTGCAGAACCACAGAGCAAGAACCAATCTTCGCGCCTTCACCCACTTCAATGTTGCCGAGTATTTTAGCACCGGCACCAATCATTACGCCTTCGCGGATTTTAGGGTGACGATCGCCGCCTTCTTTACCGGTACCACCTAAGGTCACGTCTTGAAGAATCGATACATCATTTTCAACGACGGCTGTTTCACCAATCACAATGCCAGTCGCATGGTCGAGCATGATAGCTTTACCGATACGAGCTGCTGGGTGAATATCAACCTGGCAAGCGACAGAGATTTGGTTTTGTAGGTAAGTGGCAAGTGCAATACGACCTTGTTTCCACAGCCAGTTAGCAACTCGGTAACCTTGCAGAGCGTGGTAGCCTTTTAGATAAAGCAGAGGCATCGAGTACATCTCTACCGCCGGATCTCGAGTCACTGTTGCACAAATATCACAAGCAGCAGCATCAATAATCGATTGGTCCTGCTTGAATGCTTGTTCAACCACTTCACGCACTGCCATTGCTGGCATTGAAGCTGTTTTTAGCTTGTTTGCTAGGATGTAGCTAAGGGCTGCGCCTAAACTTTCATGGTTGATGATCGTGGCATGATAAAAACTCGCAAGCATAGGTTCTTGCTCCGACTGCTGTCGAGCTTCCTTCACAATGCATTGCCAAACTTTTTGTTGTTCACAGTGTTTCATTTTACCATCCATTCATTTAAACCAGATACGCGTAGCGAGATAAGAGATTCGAAGAGCTATAAGAGCAGATGCGAGTAACCGAGATTCGAGATACGAAGAACGAGGTGTAAAGAACAGATTAGAGAGATACGGATAACGAAAAGCAGCCTTCTTTAAGCGCTCAATCTGCTTTTACTATTTTCGCATCTCGATTACCCGTATCTCGTATCTGCTTTTATTATCTTCGCATTTCGCTTACTCGAATCCTGTATCTGCTCTTACTATCTTTCTGACTTCTTGTCTCGTGCAAGTAGATCTTGTGCTGCTAAGTGTGCATCTTTCCCTTGATACAACACTTGATAAATTTGTTCAACAATTGGCATCTCAACGCCCATGCGCTCTGATAATAACCAAACTTCTTTGGTGTTGCGATAACCTTCAACGACTTGGCCAATTTCTTCTTGTGCAGTATCTACATCTTTGCCTGCGCCAAGCGCCAAACCAAAGCGGCGGTTGCGTGATTGGTTATCAGTACAGGTTAGTACTAGGTCGCCCAATCCAGCCATACCCATGAAGGTTTCTGGTTGCGCACCAAGAGCGGCACCTAATCGGCTCATCTCAGCTAAGCCGCGAGTGATAAGTGCGGTACGTGCATTGGCACCAAAGCCAATACCATCCGACATGCCTGCGCCAATTGCGATAACATTCTTCACTGCGCCGCCAAGTTGCATACCAATGAAATCTGAGTTTGCATACACGCGGAATGTTTTGCCGCAGTGGATTTTTTCTTGGAGCTCTTCTAGGAAAACTTCATCAGGTGAAGCGACAGAGATAGCTGTTGGCATGCCCATCGCTAACTCTTTGGCGAAGGTCGGTCCTGATAGAACCGCTAACGAGTAACCATCACCCAGCACATCGTGCGCGACATCTTTAAGCAGGCGGCCTGTTTCTGGCTCTAAGCCTTTGGTCGCCCAACAGATGCGAGAGTCTGAGGCTAAGTAAGGTTTAACGCTGTTAAGCACAACGCCGAATACGTGGCTTGGGACGACAAGCAAAAGGTCTCGGCTTGAAGTCACGGCTTTTTCTAAGTCAGATTCAATGATCAGACTTTCTGGGAATTCTATATTTGGTAGAAACTCATTGTTCGCACGCTCTGATTCAAGGCGATTCATATGAACAGGGTCATGTCCCCAAAGAACAACATTGGCACCGTTACGCGCTAGAGATATCGCTAAAGATGTCCCATAAGAACCTGCGCCAATCACTGTCATCGCAATGTCTTTACCGTAAGCGCTGTCTTGACCGCAAGCGGCTGTCGCGCGAGTTGTTTCTGTCATGCTTCCACCTAAAAATAATGAGGGAAATCGAAGAGTTCTTGAGATGTTTTCTAAATTAAGAAGAAAAAGCTCTCTATCAAAATACAGTGTAAATAAAAAATGCACATCGCAGAAGCTGCGATGTGCATTTAAAAGCTAAGCTTCTTATAACATAAGCTATTTAAGCGTTCGTTAGAGTTAAGTTCTACTGTGAGACTTAAGCCTGTTCGCCTTCAGCTTGCTGAGCTTGGTTCTGTAGGTAGTTCATGAACAAAGCATCGAAGTTTACAGGTGCTAGGTTCAGTTGTGGGAACGTACCTTTAACCACTAGGCTAGAAATCGTTTCACGAGCGTATGGGAACAGGATGTTCGGGCAGAATGCGCCTAGGCAATGAGCCAGTTGACCAGCTTCCATTTCGCTTGCAGAGAAGATACCGCCTTGTTGAACTTCACAAAGGAATGCAGTGTCTTCTGCGTTCTTAACTGTAACAGTTAGACGTAGGATTACTTCGTAAACGCCTTCGCCAAGTTCACGGCTTTGAGTGTCTAGGTCCAGTTTTACATCTGGGTTCCACTCTTTCTGAAACATGTCTGGAGAGTTTGGCGCTTCGAAAGATACGTCTTTTAGGAAGATACGTTGGATTGCGAAGTTCTGTTGTGCGTCTTGTTGTGCTGCTTCAGCCATTTTCTTGTCCTTAAAAATTTAAATTAGGTTTTGTTCGTCATATCAGCCGAACAAAACCTTAAAGTCATATTCGTGTAATCAGGTCAGTTTACTTTTTGCCTTGAACTACTTCTTACCTTTAACCAAAGGTAAGTTAGCTTCGCTCCAAGCCACTAAGCCACTTTTCAGTACGCTTACGTTTTCGAAACCTGCTTTAACCATTAGGTTAGCGCTTTCTTGAGCAGTTTGACCTGTCTTGCATACTACGATGATTGGGTCTGCTTTGTGGCTTTCAAGGCTACCAAAGCTATTTGCTTTGATATCTGACGGCAAAATGTGAACTGCGTCCGTAATGTGGCCCTTTTTGAACTCATCTTTAGTACGAATATCAACCACAACACCGTTTTCACGGTTAATCATGTGTGTGGTTTGCGCTGCCGTGATCTCTTTGTACGCTGCATTTGATGTTTTGATTACGTTCGCAATGATGGCAACAACCAAGCCGATCCATACGATGGCTAAAATCATATTCTCTTGAACAAATGGAACTAACTCTTGCATGTCTTGAACTCTTATTCGTTATTGGGCGAAAAACTATAGGCGAGGAGTATAGCGAGAAAGGATAGGAGAATACAGAGGGAGGCGTTGTGGAACTCAGCGTTATCTCTCTTTCTTAGCACTTCGCATCTCGTTCACCCAAACCCAATCCCTAATAGTATCTTTCACATGCCGTCATTTCGTTGTTCCAAAACTGAGGAGCGAAGCATCTTGTCATATTATTCTCAGCCTAACGTAGCTATTTATCTCTTGCTTAACTATCACTTGCCGCCCCTCCATCTGCTCTGAGTCTTTTCAAATGCGAGTCAGTTTGCGACAACGGCTTACCAAGTTCGACCTCCTCATTGCGAATAATAACAAAGTGATCCCCCATATGGCTCCAACCTTTCCTTTTATGCCACGTGTTAATCTCAGCTACATCAATATCTTGCTTCGGCGGTGTAGTGTTGCAATGAGTATTACGGGCAACGAAGTAAGCGATGTAAAACCTAAGCCAATCAAAACTGAAAAGGCGTTGTTGCCTAAATCAATTGAACCTTTTTCGAGTCCTGCTATCTGATCCTTTATGATGGTTAGAGCGGTGACAACATGGGTAAGGCGAAAAAGAAGATAACTAACTGGGCGGAGTACAATAAGGCTTTGTGCAAACGGGGCTCGGTTACGTTCTGGATAGATGATACAGCCGTAGATGCATGGCGATGCAAAACCCATCATGGTAAGCGTGGTAGAGGCTTTCAGTACTCTGATACAGCGATTGAAACTGCCTTGATGATTAAAGGAGTATTCTCATTACTATTACGTGCTCTTCAAGGCTTTATTGATTCTATCTTTGAGCTATTGGATGTTCCACTGACGTCCCCTGACTACACCTGTATCAGCAAACGCTCGAAGACAGTTCAGGTCAAATATCGCAATAAATCCAAAGGAGCTATTCGCCATATAGCCATTGACTCGACTGGTCTCAAAGTTTTTGGCGAGGGTGAATGGAAAGTGAAAAAGCACGGCGCCGAAAAACGCAGAACTTGGCGTAAACTGCACTTAGCTGTTGATGTAGAAACTCATGAGGCCATTAGTGCAGAAGTCAGTCTTGTAAGTGTTGGCGATAACGAAGTGCTGCCAACATTACTCAACCCTTTACGTAGAAAGATCCATACAGTATCTGCTGATGGAGCATATGACACAAAAAGTTGCCATGAGACTCTGAAAAATAAGGGCTGTACTCCGTTGATACCACCTCGAAAGAATGCGGCTCTTTGGGAAGATCGGCATCCCAGAAATGAAGCTGTAGAGGCTCTTAAAAACGGAACAATAACGGAGTGGAAATCTGAGTCTGGTTACCACTATCGCTCAATATCTGAGACCGCAATGTCTCGATATAAAGGACTAACCAGCGGTAAATTGAGCTTGAGATGTTACAACGCTCAAGTGGGAGAAATCATGGCGAATGTCAAAGCTATAAACAAAGTCATAGGACTAGGTATGCCTGTTAGAAGCTAACGATTAGTCAAATATGGCGTCGTTGAACCTCAAGCTGATTTGATCATATATGGACACTTCCTATTGGCAAGTAGTAAATCTGAAAGTTTTAGGTAAAAGATTGCAGACATATATCCAGGGCGGGATCGCACTTTGTTAACAAATATGATCTAATAGCGTCAAACCCTTAGCTAGACAGCCATTTTGAACTTAATTGAGCACCTATCCGTCATCGAAGATACTCGTTCTGACATTAACCAAAAACATGACCTTATTGACGTTATGTTCCTCGTTATT
>NZ_JBFRJZ010000058.1:0-48890 GCF_041469125.1 Vibrio sp. 10N.286.51.E5
TGCTCGGCGCACCAAAAAAAGGATTGGTATCTCTACCAATCCTCTTTAGGGGGTGTTTCGGTTTATCTACCTTATGGAAGGTAGTAACGCGATTACTCGTAATCAGTCGCGTACGTGTCTTCGTATGTGTGCGAGTAGAACTCGAACAGGTTGCCAAACGGGTCTTCTAGGTAAACCATTTGTGCTTGTTTTAGTTCGTCTTCTGGGTGGTAAGGCATGATGTCCATACGAACCTTACCGCCAAACTCTTCAACACGCTTAATCGCTGAATGAAACTGCTCTTTTGGAAGTTGCAGACAGAAGTGGAAGATACCTAAGCGAGAGAAATCAACTTCGTGACGCTCTTGACGCTCTTTCATTTCGAACAGCTCAACACCGATGCCATCAGATGTTACTAGGTGAGCAATGTTGAAACCTTTAAAGCCTTCACCAAATACTGCAATACACATGCGGCCGATTGCTGATTCGCGCTCTTCCATCACTTTAGTGTTGTTCATTACGATTCTTAGACCTAGCGCTTTTGTGTAAAACTCGACTGCTTTGTCCATGTCGCCAACCATGATGCCTACGTGATTCATTTTCATAACTTTCTCCAAATTCTCTTTAATTCTGTATTTTTCGAAGACTCGCTTCGGTGTTTCGTTTCGATGGAGAGAGTATATGGAGATACGACGATTAACTGAAATTATCATAATTTATATTAATGATAATTTTATGTTATTTACCAAGTTAAGTGAGATGCCAACACGTCACACAATAAGTTAAAGTTGAGAGCCACATATGTCATGTGGCTCTAGTTAAACATCCTTAGTTCAGCACGAAGAAGCCCGTTACGCTTTACTGGTCTGTACGACGTTCGAAATCTGCTTGGCTTTTGTTTCAGGCACCAAAGACATCAACCCGGTAGTCACAAGCGCGGCAATACCAGACATGGTTACAGGTGACCCAAATATGCTTTGCACTAGCTTGGGTGCTTCTTTCAATAAATCCGGCACTAGCATCACCCCAAGCCCTAAGCCTAGTGAGATGGCAATCGTCATAATTCTGCGGCGATCCAGTTTTTCATTGGCGATGATTTTGATGCCCGCCGCAGCAACCGTACCGAACATCACTAATGTCGCCCCGCCCAATACTGGCTTTGGAATCGTCATTAAAACCGCACCTAAGATGGGAAATAACCCTAACAGAAAAAGAATCGCGGCAATGAAGTAGCCGATGTAGCGACTCGCGATCCCCGTAAAATGGATCACACCGTTGTTCTGGCTGAAAGTCGTGTTCGGAAAAGTATTGAATACCGCTGCGATGAGCGAGTTCACACCGTCACCTAGCACGCCAGCCTTGAGTCGATTGATGTATTTTGGCCCCTTAACTGGCTGCCCTGAGAACATACTGTTGGCGGTAAGGTCACCCGTGGTTTCAATAACGGTAATCAAGTAAATAAAAGCGATAGGCAGGAAGGCTTGCCAATCAAAAGCGAAGCCATATTTAAATGGGACAGGAATACTCAATAGCGGTTGAGAAGCAAAAGAAACCATAGACGCTTTACCCATCAAAATGGCAACGCCCCAGCCAACTACCAACCCAACTAAAATCGACGACAGCCTAACCATATTATTGTTACTCAGGTTAAGCACGACTATGGTTCCGAGGACGATGGCACCCAACATCAGATTGCTTCCAGAGCCAAAATCTTCGGCACCAACGCCACCAGCAATATCTGTGACGCCAACTTTAATCAAAGAGATGCCAATTGTGGTGATAACGATTCCGGTTACAACTGGGGTGATCACCACTTTCAACTTTTCGATAAAGCGCGATAGTACGATTTCAACAAATGCACCAAAGAAGCAGACACCGAAAATGGTAGCGAGCATTTCATCTGGCCCACCTCCATTCGCTTTAACCAGAAAACCTGCACCTAATACAGATCCCAAGAACGCAAAGCTGGTTCCTTGGACACAGATCATCCCTGCGCCAACTGGCCCTATTTTTCTCGCTTGAATGAAGGTACCGACCCCAGACACCATCAGTGCCATGCTGATCAGATAAGGAATGTGCTCACCCAACCCAAGCACACCGCCAATAATGAGTGTGGGCGTGATAATACCAACGAAACTGGCTAATACATGCTGCAACGCTGCGTAACTGGCTGCTTTAACTGATGGTCGATCGTCTAATCCGTAGATCAATTCACTGTTCTGTTCCATGTGACTTCCTTTATGTATTTTTTATTGTATACAATTTACATAAAGGCAATAGAGCAACATATATGCCAATGGTTTAACATCATATTTATCAATCAGTTAAGTTTTCAATCAGTCCAATGTTGCACTATAGAGCAACAATGTCGGCTTGTTTTAGTGCAACCGATAGTTTATCCGATGTTCCCAAATTTAGCCCTACAGACACAAAAAAGGATTGGTATCGCTACCAATCCTCTTTAGGGGGTGTTTCGGTTTTTCTACCTATGGAAGGCAGTAACGCTATTACTCGTAATCAGTCGCGTAGGTGTCTTCGTATGTGTGCGAGTAAAATTCGAATAGGTTGCCAAACGGGTCTTCTAGATAAACCATTTGCGCTTGTTTTAGTTCGTCTTCTGGGTGGTAACGCATGATGTCCATACGAACCTTACCGCCAAACTCTTCAACGCGCTTAATAGCTGAATGAAACTGCTCTTTTGGAAGTTGCAGACAGAAGTGGAAGATGCCTAGACGAGAGAAGTCTACTTCGTGACGCTCTTGACGATCTTTCATTTCGAACAGCTCAACACCGATGCCATCAGATGTGACTAGGTGTGCAATGTTGAAGCCTTTGAAGCCTTCGCCAAATACTGCGATACACATACGGCCGATTGCTGATTCGCGCTCTTCCAAAACCTTAGTGTTGTTCATTACGATTCTTAGACCCAGAGCCTTAGTGTAAAACTCGACTGCTTTGTCCATGTCGCCAACCATGATGCCTACGTGATTCATTTTCATAACTTGCTCCAAATTCGTTTTTAATTCTGTGCGTTTCGAAGACTGGCTTCGATGTTTCGTTTCGATGAAGAGAGTATATGGAGATGTGACGATTAACTGAAATTATCATAAATTATATCAATGATAATTTTTTGTTATTTACAGATTGGTATAACAACTCAACTCGCGTAAAGAAACCGTACTTCCCCTTACCTACATAGATACTAAACCAAATACTGCTTACCTAAATAGAGAACAACCTAAAAAGCATAGCTACTCAAATTGGGGTTGTTGATGTTTGATGGCTTTTGTTAATTGTTTTTGTTGATAGCTTTTACCGATAGCCTTTTCCTTTCGAAGATAGGATTCGCCTATTGAATCTATAGAAATGTCCGATTTCACTAATTTTCGGTGGCAATGCAATATATCTACATCGACGCGGGATAGCGTTAAACACTATAAATTAGAAAGAGAGTCAAATCATGATCAACACAGAAATCAAACCATTCAACGCAACAGCATTCAAAAACGGCGAATTCGTAGAAATCACTGAGCAAGACGTTAAAGGCAAGTGGGCTGTATTCTTCTTCTACCCAGCAGACTTCACGTTTGTATGTCCAACTGAGCTAGTTGACCTACAAGACAAATACGCAGAGCTTCAATCTCGCGGCGTAGAAGTTTACTCAGTATCAACTGACACTCACTTCTCTCACAAAGCATGGCACGATACTTCTGACAAAATCGGCACTATCGAATACTTCATGGTAGGCGACCAAACTGGCAACATCACAAATAACTTCAACGTTATGCGTGAAGGTCAAGGCCTTGCAGACCGTGCAACGTTCCTAATCGACCCTGAAGGCGTTATCCAAGCAATGGAAATCACAGCTGAAGGCATCGGCCGTGACGCAGAAGACCTACTACGCAAGGTTAAAGCAGCACAATACGTAGCCGCTAACCCAGGTGAAGTTTGCCCAGCTAAATGGAAAGAAGGCGAAGAGACTCTAGCGCCATCTCTAGACCTAGTAGGCAAGATTTAATCTAAGCCTAGCTAACAAGAATAGCTAAACGGTTCTACAGGCGCGCTTCGGCCCCCCTCCTAAAGGGCAGTCGCGCGCCACCCTTTCAAAACATCAACACCACAATATTTGCCGACTTGCGCCCCCTTTTTATTTTCCTTTTTCAGCAAGAAGGTATTGGTCAATACCAAGACACAGAATTTAAGAGCAGGCACGATTATGTTAGATCAAGCAATGAAGCAGCAGCTAAAAGCATACCTAGAAAACCTAAAAACCAATGTTCAGTTAGTGCTTAGCCTGGATGGCAGCGACACCGCGAACAAACTTCAAGATCTGGCGAATGACATCTCGTCTTTAACCGATAAAATTGAAGTGACTCGCGATGACAGCGCAAGCACTCGCAGCCCTATCATGCAGGTCGTGAACCAAGAGAAAGGCACCGCGATCGGTTTTGCCGGTTTGCCAATGGGTCACGAATTTACGTCACTGGTTCTAGCACTGCTTCATAGTGGTGGTCACCCTATCAAGCTTGAAGCGGACGTAATCGAGCAAATTAAAGAACTCGATCAAGAGCTTAATGTAGAGATTTTTATCTCGCTCTCATGCCAAAACTGTCCAGAAGTGGTTCAAGCCTTCAATATGATGTCGGCGATTAATCCTCTGGTTAAGACAACGATGATCGACGGCGCAGCATTCCAAGATGAAGTGAAGTCTCGCGACATCATGGCAGTACCAAGTGTATTCGTTAATGGTGAGCTATTTGGTCAAGGCCGTATGTCACTGGCTGAAATCCTTAACAAGGTTGATTCAGGCGCAGCGGAAAAGAAAGCAGCAAACCTAAACCAACAAGCACCGTTTGATGTATTGGTTGTAGGCGGCGGCCCTGCAGGTTCTTCAGCGGCAATTTATGCTGCACGTAAAGGCATTCGTACTGGTGTGGTTGCTGACCGATTCGGCGGCCAAGTGATGGACACCATGGCGATTGAGAACTTTATCTCAGTAAAAGCGACAACTGGCCCTAAATTAGTGGCAAGCCTTGAAGAGCACGTAAAAGAGTACGGTGTTGAAGTGATGACTGAGCAGCGCGCTGCAAACATCATTGCAGCAGAAGACACTGAAGACGGCTACATCCACGTTGAGCTAGAGAGCGGCGCAACACTACGAGCTCGCACGGTTATCACAAGTACCGGTGCTCGCTGGCGTGAAATGAACGTTCCGGGTGAGCAAGAGTACCGCAATAAAGGCGTCGCTTACTGCCCACACTGTGACGGTCCATTGTTCAAAGGCAAAAAAACAGCGGTTATCGGTGGCGGTAACTCAGGTATTGAAGCGGCTATCGACCTAGCAGGTATCGTGGAACACGTAACTGTGCTTGAGTTTGCGGACACACTGCGCGCTGACCAAGTACTTATCGACAAAGCGAACGCAACGCCAAACATCGAAATCATCAAGATGGCTCAAACCACACAGGTATTGGGTGATGGAACTCGCGTAACTGGTCTGGAATACAAAGACCGCAACACCGATGAACTTAAACAGATCGAACTCGCAGGTATCTTTGTACAAATCGGCCTGATGCCAAACAGCGAATGGTTGAAGGGTTCAAAGGTAGAGCTTTCACCACGCGGTGAAATTGAAATTAACGCTCATGGCGCAACATCTATGAAAGGTGTGTTCGCAGCGGGTGACGTGACAACCGTACCTTACAAACAGATCATCATTGCGATGGGTGAAGGTGCGAAAGCAAGCTTAGGTGCATTTGACCACCTAATCCGTAACTCAGCTCCAGTTAAAGAGGCTGAAACCGCTTAACCTTTACACTGAAAAGCTTAAAGCTTTTAACTCAAGTTCCTTAAATATTTGTTAACTTAATTCTTTACTGTTAACGACTTAGTCGACATTTAGACGCCACTCCTATGGATTTATGAGTGGTTTTTTTCTTTGTGATTTACGCCGGTTGATAAAGCATAAAGGCAACCACCATCGCTAAGCTTCCGCCCAAGCAACGGTTCACAAACATCATCTGTTTTGGTGATTGCAGTAGCTTTTTAAGCATGGTGCCGCAATACGCCCACACCAACATGCACGGTACACCGGTAATCACCATACCCGCGATAATGGTCACGACTTGAATCAAGTAATCTGCATTCGGAGTGATGAACTGCGAAAACACGGTTAATGACGCTATCCAACCTTTAGGATTTAACACCTGCACCAACACACCCGACACAAAGCCTGAACGATTGTCGGTGGTGCTTTCTTCGATTTGCATATTCGCAATCGACCACGCCATGAACAGCAAATAAGCCGCACCCGCGTATTTCAAAATGCTGTATAGCTCTGGGTAAAGGGTAAATAGGCTCACCAAACCGACACTAGAACCCGCCAGTACGATGATGATGCCAACAGCGTTCCCAGAGATAAAAGGTAAAGTCGCAGCAAATCCATAACGACTTGAAACCCCAAGTAATGCGATATTGCCTGCCCCAGGGGTAATTGCAATTGATGTTGAAAATAGCAAGAACGCCAGCATTAATTGAGAGCTCATTTCCTCTCACTCCTAATAAGTAAAGTATTTATAGGGGGAGAGTTTACAGATTCGACTAGGAATTAAATTGCTATATAGGCTAATATTAATCCAAATTTGAGCAAGACTTTTCTAAAATAGCCATGAAACAGAAAGAATCCACCAAAGAAGTGTTAGATGACACAGATATCGCCATCTTAGAGCATATCCAGCAAGACGGACGCATGAGCAACAGCAAGCTCGCAGAGAAGGTCAACCTCAGCGAAACCCCATGCTGGCGTCGTTGGAAACGCATGGAGGAAACTGGCTATATCGATGGTTACGCCGCTAAGCTGAATCGTAAGAAATTAGGCTTTCATGTGGCTGGTTTTACTCTTGTGACCTTGGGTAACCATGAAGTTGAAAACACAGAACCATTCGAAGAATTTGTCGCGGTAACCGATTGGATTCCTATGTGTCACTGCATTGCAGGCGGCGCCGATTACATGGTGCAAGTGTTGGCCAAAGATTTGGAAGAGTACTTTGAGCGTATTAGCTCGATCAGACGAGTCAAAGGCGTGAGTGCGATTCAGTCGAACATCTCAGTAAAAGAGTTGAAAAACAGCTATCGATTACCGCTTTCAGATTAGCTCCCTAAAACACATAAAACAAAAAGCCCAGCCGCGATAGATTTCTAAAGTCTAAGGCTCTGGGCTTAACGTTATTATTTACTGGGTTAACTGGCTTAGCTATTCACAAGGATGAGCTAAATGGATCAAGGCTAAACCACCGAGTGATGTTTCACGATATTTCTTGTTCATGTCTTTACCGGTTTGGTACATGGTTGCGATGACCTTATCGAGTGAGATCAAAGACTTGCTGTTTCGCTTCAATGCCATGCGAGATGCATTAATTGCCTTCATCGCACCCATCGCATTTCGCTCGATACACGGCACTTGAACCAAGCCGCCAATTGGGTCACAAGTCATACCCAATGAGTGTTCCATCGCGATTTCCGCCGCAATACAGATCTGCTCATTGCTGCCACCGCGTAGTGCCGTTAATCCCGCAGCCGCCATAGAGGATGATACGCCTACCTCACCTTGGCATCCCACTTCCGCACCAGAGATCGAAGCGTTAGTTTTGTACAGAATACCAATCGCGCCCGATACCGCTAAGAAATCTTTTAACTGCTTAGTATCCAACTCTTTAATGAAGCGATGGTAGTACATCAACACAGCAGGAATAACGCCCGCCGCACCATTGGTTGGTGATGTTACCACTTGGCCACCAGCCGCATTTTCTTCGCTAACCGCAAACGCAAACAAGTTAATCCAATCCATGATTTCCATTGGGTCGTTTTCAACCGCCGCATTCGCTTCTAACTTTTTCAGTAGGTTAGGCGCACGACGAGTTACGTTCAAACCACCATCAAGAATGCCTTCGGTTTCAAAGCCACGCTCCATACAACGACTCATCACTCGCCAGATTTGATCCGCTTTCTCTGAAATAATGTCAGCGCCTTCGAACTCCGCTTCATTTTTTAGAATCATACCACCGAGGCTCATCCCACTATTGTCAGCTTGTTGAAGCATTTCATCGGCGTTTTTGAACGGGAAAGGAACTTCTACCGCTTGGGTTTGAGTACCATTTTGCAGTTCATCAGCAGTTGCGATAAAACCGCCGCCAATCGAATAATAAGTTTCATCGACAATCACGTTGCCACTCTGGTCAAACGCAGTAATCATCATGCCATTTTCATGCAGAGGCAGATTGTCTTTGTGGAACAACATGTCGGTTTCGTAGTTGAAGGCAATGTGCTTGGTGCCCGCTAAATCCATCTCACCACTGTCTACGGCATGACGCATTGCTTGGTTTGCGCTGGTGATTTTGATGGTGTCTGGTTTATTGCCGAGTAGCCCCAATATTGTAGCTCTGTCGGTGTGGTGACCTATGCCAGTCAATGACAAAGAACCGTATAAATCCACCTGAATACGCGTCACTTCTGCGATTTTATCAGCGATTAATTGTGTGAAATGGAAACCCGCAATCATTGGGCCGTTGGTGTGAGAGCTCGATGGCCCAACACCAATTTTGTAGATATCAAAGATCGATAACATAGATATACCAGTAAAAAATCGGTCAATTAAGAAAGAGCGGCATAAAGCCAATCAGGGATAACAGTACAAGCAGCAATCGTCACAACAGCGAACACCAACAAGCCATAATGACTCGCGGTAGGCTTTGCAAACAAATGCTTTTGCTTTTCTATAAATTCATTTTGTTGCTCGGTTACCTCTCCCCAGAAGCGGCTCACAACAACACCTAACACTAAGAAAACCACAGTGCCAATCAAGGCAAACCAAGGCCAAGCTATTCCGCTGTATTTGGCGATGAATACGACGGCCACACTGCCAATACTGCCCGCAATTACGCCTTTCTCGTTTGCTTGTTTGAAGAACAAACCCAAGATGAAAGAGCCAAGGCGAATACCAACAAAAATAGAGGTTAAGCTCGCAATCGTTTTAAGCACTGATTCATTAGAAACAGCCAGTAACGCAGGCACAACAACCGACGCTGCAGCAACCAGGCTCATTTTTCTAGCCACTGATTCATAGTGCGCGTCAGAGGCTTGCTTACGGAAGAAGCGCTTATAGAAATCGAACGTTGCGACCGTCGCCATTGAGTTATAGGTGGAATCCAATGTCGACATTGCCGCAGCCGAAAGTGCTGAGATCACCAAACCAACAATGATTGGGTTGGTATGGTTAAACACAAAATCGAGAATCACTTCGTTGCTGTTTTCAAAACTGCTGTCTTGATAAAAGACACTTAACAGCACCCCCATCACAGCAAAGAACAGATAAACAAAAAATGCGCCGTAGCCACAAAGCAACATCGATTTTTGCGCTGTTTTAACACACTTAGTCGCCAATGTTCTTTGAATAATCAGTTGGTTAGTGCCATACACACTCAGGTGCAAGAAGCTCACAGCCACTACGCCGGCCCACAATGTGGTATCGACGCCTAAGTCAAAATCGAGATTGATGATATTCAAATGTTCAGGAGACAACATCTCGCCCGCATCGATTTTCATCAGCAATAAAACAAAGATCGCAATGCTGCCGATAATCAACACTGCTGACTGAAGCATGTCAGTCCAGATTACAGTCGAGATACCACCCGCATAGGTATACAACGCAGTAAATACGCTGATGTAGATGATCGCCTCAGAGATACTCACTGGCAGCACTTGCACTAAGATCAGGGCTACCGCATACAGAATAACCCCTGCCGAAATACACTGAACCACAATGAACACGATGGAATTGATCGTGCGAGCAACAACGCCAAAGCGGTGCTCTAGGTATTCGTAAATCGAGGTTAGGCCGAGCTTGTAAAACACCGGAACAAAGAAAAGCACAGTGAAAAAGATCACTATTGGATAGTTCAAATGTACGCTCATCGCTTCCATGCCTGAGCTATAAACCCAGCCCGGCATGCCAACGAACGTCATTGCGCTGATGTAGGTTGCAAGAATCGACACACCTGCCGTAAACCAACCAAACTGTTTTCCACCAGTCGAAAAGTCGCCACCGACGCTATAGCGCCTATTAACTAAGTAGCTGATAAACAAAGTAGTTAGCACATAAAGAGCAATAACCACAAAACTTGAGTACGTAACCATTTTTAGATTCCGTTTATTGTATGTCGCAATTAATTCGCTGCCAATAGTACTCAAAAATGGATGTTTTCCCTCAAAAACCCACAATAAGTGTGACTATTATCACTAAGATAGACGATTAAACACTCAAACCACCCCACAAAGCACAAAAACCCAGTTAAATGAGATCAAGATCACTAAAATGCACAAAATGGGTACGCACTCATTTTAAAATTGACTTTGATCACGGATCTAACAACCACAAAAATTCTATTATCTCTCCCGAAATGAAGACGGTGTGATGAAACTAAACAATCAACACACAATAATTAAAACCAAAACCACCCTATATAAAATAAAGGTTTATCGGTCATGACCATTAAAAAACACATGAGCGAAGTTCCTATGATTCAAAGGGTAGCCGCATATCTAGCAATTCTAGTAGGTTACTTTTTTTATTGTTATAACTTTGTAATTATTGACTACGTACGCCCATACATTGTGGAAGAATATGCTGGTATTAGCCTTTCTGATACCGCTCAGTTCTACACTTGGCAGTCGGTTGGTGCTCTGATTGGTGCTCTGAGCTGTGCATGGTTCGCAACCAAGTTCGGCAAGAAGTCCACACTAATAGCAATTACGGCATTAAACGGTGGTGCAACCATCATCAACATGATGTTTACCGACTACGCCACTTGGGCTGCAATGCGTTTCATCATTGGACTATCTTTAGGTGGTTACTTCACTGTAGCTGTATCTTTGATGATTGGCCTATTTACACCAACGGTTCGCGGTAAGTTGACTGCTTTTGCTTCTTCAATGTTCTCTGTTGCTTTAGTGGCAATGGGCGCTTACGCAGCCTTCATTACAAGTGTTGATGCACCTTGGCAGAGCCTAATGTGGGTAGGTGGTATTCCACCGCTTGTAGCAGCAGCGTTAATGATCTTTGTATTACCAAGCGACAAAACTGTGATCGCCTACGGTGAAGAAGATCAACAAACAACAACCAATACAGCTGGGGAAGTAACCGAAGCTAAAAAAGGTTCTTGGGGTGAGATGTTAAGCAAGCCTTACCGCAAAATTACGATTACTTGTTTACTTCTTTCTGGTCTTAACTTCTACGGATTCCAATTCTTCGGTGGCTTTGTAACTACCTACCTGAAAGATGTTCGTATGTTTGATGGTGCAACCATCGGTTTGATCTTCTCTATCTCAGCATTTGGTTCACTCTTCGGTGCTTGGTTCTGGGGATGGGCAGCAGATAAGTACGGTCGTAAGATCAACGCGTTCGGCTTCATCCTCGCAGGTATCATGGTTTCTATCTTCTTTGTCGCACCTGGCGACATGATGATTGGCGGCCTAAACATGCTGGCTCTTCTGGGTCTTATCTACAACTTCGGCCTGTCTGCTTCTGCAGTATGGGGCGGTTACTTCTCTGAATTGTTCCCAGCACGCTTGCGTAGCTATGGTGCAGCTTTATTCCATGGCGGTCGTATTATCGGCATGTGGGCACCAATGGTTCTTATCTTCATCCAAGAGCGTACCGACCTACAAACAGCAATGTGGGGCTCACCAATCGTATGGATTATCGCCGGCCTACTATGGCTAACACTGCCTGAAACTCTAAAAGGTGGCGTCTTCGATAAGAGCAAAAAAGCTGAAGCAGCAAAAGCTTAATTCGACACTCATACGCTGAAGTTCAAATACGAAAAGTTTAAAGCCGGCTGATAAATCAGCCGGTAACAAAATCCAAATCGAGTCCTGTTCCGAATGTTGACTCGACAACACAAAGAGAAATTATTATGTCTAAATATCAAGAAGCGAAACGCATTGTTCGTGAATACTTCGATGCAATGGAAAACGCAACTCACGAGAACGTTGCTGAAGTTTTAAAAGCACACACTTCTGAAGATTACTTGTGGCGCGGTGTTTACCCATTCCGTGAGCAAGAAGGCGCACAAGCAGCAGCTGACGTATTCTGGGCACCAATGATGAAGTCAATGACTCGCATGCAGCGTCGTCAAGACATCTTCATCGGTGGTAACAACGAAGTTAACCCAGATGAGATTTGGGTAATGAGCATGGGTCACTTCATGGGTCTATTCGACGCTGAATACCTAGGTATGCGCCCAACTGGCAAGATCATGAACGTTCGCTACGCAGAATTTAACTGTGTTGTTGATGGCAAAATCACTAAGACAGGCCTGTTTCTAGACCTACTAGGCATGATGGATCAAGCGGGTTGCTACCCACTTCCACCATCAACTGGTAAGCACTTCGTATACCCTGGCCCACGTAACCACGACGGTCTGCTATTCGAAGACGCGGCTCCAGAAGAAGGTGTTGCGACACTTGCTCTAGTAAACAAAATGGTTGATGACCTGTCTGCTCTTAACGACAGCGGCGCGATGGGTTGCCCACCAGAAGTACTAGCGAAGAGCTGGTCAAAAGACATGATTTGGTACGGCCCATGTGGTATCGGCGCGTCTTACACAATTCCTCGCTACCAACAACAGCACCAACTTCCTTTCCGTAACAACCTGAAAGACAAGAAGTTCAACGGCCACGTTTGTCGTTTCGCTGAAGGTAACTTCTCTTGTTTCTTCGGTTGGCCAAACCTATCAAACACACCAACAGGTGGCTTCCTAGGTATGACTGGCGGTGAAGTACGTGCAAACATGCAAGTAGTTGACGTTTACTACCGTGACGGTGACAAACTGTCTGAGAACTGGGTTCTTATCGACCTTCCTTACTGGCTACAACAGCAAGGTCTAGATGTGTTCGAACGCACTTCAAGCATCATGAACCCAACGCTGTAATCGATACGCTTTAATCCAAAAGATTGAAACGAAATAGTGGCAACCTAAATAGACATCTGATTTAGGTTGCCACGCTTACTGGGGGACCCTTCTCGCTCCTAGTAAGTGCTCCAACCAATTCATTATTGCTCCACTAATAACTGAATCTACTAGTGCCTCATGGATGGGGTACACCCTGCCAAACCATTACCAATATAACGGGCTTGAAAGCACGGTGGCTTTCTACGGCCTGAATAAAGAGAATTACAATGAAAAAGTCGATTCTTTCAGCAGTGATCCTGACAGCACTTACCTCAGGTTCTGCTTTTGCTGCACACACTTTTACCAATGACGCGGGCGATAGCCTTACTTTAGACGGTCGTTTCGACGTTCGTTACCAAGATAAGGGTGGCGACCACAACGGTGAGTGGAACAGCGGTAGCTCTCGTTTCGGCCTTAAAGGTCAAATGGGACTCGATAACGGCTGGACTGGCTTTGGCCATGCTGAATGGGGTTACAACTCAGGTGCTAACGGCGACAATATTTACGACCGACTTCTATACGCAGGCGTAGAGCACGACAAATACGGCAAGATCGCAGCAGGTACTAAGCAATGGTCTACTTTTTATGACGTAGCATGGTACACCGACTTAGGTCGTGTCTTCGGTACTCGCGGCTCAGGTGTTTACAACCTTTCTGACTGGGGTATTGCATCTGGTACAGGTCGAGCAGAAAACTCCATTACTTACCGTAACTCGATCAACGACCAAGTAAGCTACGGCTTCACTTACCAAACGACACGTGAAGAAGTGGCACTAGCGAGTAATGCGACAGCTTCATTGAAAAACGGAATGGGTGCGTCAATCACTTACAAACCGGTTGATGGCGTAACACTAGGTGCAGCTTACCACCAAAATGAAATTGCAGACCTAGACTCAGGTGTGGTTGGCGTAGAAAATGGCGACAACATGCGCATCATGCTATTGGGTGCGAACTACAGCAACGGCGGCTTCTACGCAGGTGCCACTTTCCATGTTGGCGAAAACTGGGAAGCTGTAAGCCAAGGCGGTACGGATGTAATGTTCGATACCCTAGGTGGTGAAATCTACACTTACTACCACTTCGACAATGGCCTACGCCCTACGTTGAACTACAACTACATGGAAGATCGTGATGACCAAACAGATGGCTATGAGCGTAACCTGCTTATTCCTGGTGTTGAATACCACTTCCAGAAGAACAAATTCCTAGTTTGGACTGAGTACCAATTCGACCTAGGTAAAGATCAGTTCGTTGGCGGTAAATTCGAAAACAGAGACGACCAATTCGCTGCAGGTATTCGTTACTACTTCTAACGCCCAGTTAGTCGATTCATAAATTCTTTAAACAAAGCTCTGCTCTTACGCAGAGCTTTTTTGGGTCATACCCAGAATAATATTCAACACTCTCTATTAACCCTTATTTTTCATCCAATCATGGCATATTGTATTTTTGAGTACGTACCTAATTATGTTACTCTATGCACAATCAATTTGGTTCAAAAGTATGGTCTATGAGCTCTCCAAAACACTCCACGGCGTCAAAGCCAACCGTCACCTCTAAAGATGTCGCTAAACTTGCTGGCGTTTCTCAATCAACTGTATCTCGTGTATTTGTCCCGGGCAGTTCAGTGTCTGAAAAGACCAAGCAAAAAGTGTTCGATGCAGCAAAATCGTTGAACTATCGTCCCAATGCCTTTGCCCGCAGTCTGACGACAAATGAGTCCAAATTGATTGGCTTAGTTTTCCCAGATGCCGACTACCCTATCCACATGAAAACTCTGCAGCTTATCTCTACTGAGCTACAAAAGCAGGGTTACTCTGCGGTATTGATTCCTTGGCAAGTGGATGGAAACGACAACCACTCGATTCCTAATATCTTCCAATACCGAGTTGATGGCGTAATTGCTGCTTCGGCGACCTTTAATAAGTCGCTTTATGAAGAGTGTGAAGAGTTCAACATCCCCATTGTTCAGTATGCTCGTGTAGTTGAGGGGACTAAGAGTAGCCATGTAATAAGTGACAACTACGCCGCAGGCCAAGTCGCCGCTCAACATTTACATAGCGTAGGAACAAAGTCAGCGGTTTACCTGACAGGTAACGTGCCAACCTACACCAACGGCGAGCGTGAATCGGGCTTTTGCTCAGAATTCGAAGATCTAACAGGCAAGCAAGCTCGTGTTATTGAAGCTGACTATGACTACCTTGATGCTCTAGATACCATTCGGACTCTGTTTTCAGAACCCACACATCCTCAAGCGATTTTCTGTGCGACAGATAACCTCGCGATGGCAGTAATGGATGTGGCGCGCTTAGAATTTAACCTGCGTATTCCAGAAGATCTTCAAGTGATTGGTTTTGACGATATCCCACAGACTCAATGGTTGAACTACCAACTCACTACCTTCAAGCAAGATTTCAGACGCCTTGCACGTGAATCAGTGAAAATTGTCGTTAGCCAGATTCAAGAGCAAGACACAAGCTTGGTTAAGCTGATGGTGCCAGTGAAGTTCATTGAACGAAACACGACGCTAAAACAGAACCAACGTTAAGACGCTTTCAAACAAAAATCCCGCTCAGTGTGAGCGGGATTTTTTATGATATTTAACTAGTTACCTACACCACCGGTCTTCTCTGCCGGAGAGTCAGGCGTCTTAGGTGGCCACTCTTTGAAGGTCGCTAGGTGTTGCTGTACCGCCGCTTGAGCCGGGCCAAATGCCCACATTTTTTGTCCCATCCACTTCAAGTACATGCCCGATTCTTCGGCCGCTCGCTCATACGGGTCACGGCGCAAGTTAAACAGTAATGGGGCGTTTAGCTCTTCTTTAGGGCCACTCCAACCGTGGTTTTGCACGATGAAATGCGCCTTCCAATCACCAACACGAACCGCTTGCAGCTTGTCTCGTTCGTAGTAGTAGATCTCTTTACGGTTTGACTCGCCTTTCTCGGTCAGCATATCCACTTGGTTGTAACCATCAAGGTGCGCTTTAAAGCCATCGTGACCTTTCAGCAGTTTTTCTTTTAGATCCGTTGGACCACCAGCCGCAGCGACAAGAGTGGGTAACCAATCCATACCATCAAAGATGCCATTGCCTAAAGTACCCGCTGGGATTTTACCCGGCCAGCTAACCAATGCAGGGGCTCTTACGCCACCTTCCCAAGTTGTGCCTTTCTCACCGTGATAAGGTGTCATACCGCCATCTGGCCAAGTCATGATCTCTGGGCCGTTATCGGCAGTGAAAATGATGATGGTGTTGTCAGCAATACCGAGTTCTTCCATCTTCGCCATCATCTCACCGACGTGATCATCAAGATCTTTCATGACCACTTCTTGGAGTCCCCAACCGTTTTGACCGAGCATCGCTTCGTATTCAGGTGACAGGTGCGTCCAAACGTGACCGCGTGATGGACAGTACCAAGTGAAAAATGGCTTATCCGCTTCAACCGCCCTTTCGATGAAGTTGATCGCGTGCTTATTTACTTCATCATCTAGTGTGCGCATACGCTCGATAGTTAGCGCGCCATCGTCTTCAATAGTTTGTCCGCCTTTGCCATCGGATTTCGCGTAAATCACATTGCGAGGCGCAAAAGCATCCAACGAACCGTCTTTTGGCCAGTCTGGATCTTCGGTGTATTCCATCGCATTCAGGTGATACAACCAACCCCAATACTCATCGAAGCCGTGCATTGTTGGTAAGAATTCATCACGGTCACCCAAGTGGTTTTTACCAAACTGACCAGTCACGTAACCCATGGTTTTGAGAATTTCTGGTAGTGTTGGCGTATCCGCATGCAGCCCAACAGGCCCACCCGGTAAGCCCACCGTGTGCATACCCGTTCGCACTGGTAACTGCCCCGTTAAGAATGCAGAGCGCCCGGCCGTACACGATGGCTGCGCATAATAATCTGTGAGTAGCATGCCCTTTTCAGCAATACTATCGATGTTTGGTGTTTCACTACTCATCACACCATTGTGATAAGCACTCAGGTTTGAGATCCCAATATCATCCGTGAAGATAACAAAAATATTCGGTTGCTCTTGTGCTGACCATGCCGATAGCGAAAAGCTACTCAACACACTCATCACAACAAGGTGGAAAATCCTTTTCATAGAATGTCCTTATACTGTTTCAGATTGCTCTTTATGAATCATTTTTAAACCAACTAAACCAAAGCCCAACTCCAATATTAGATAAACAAAAAGTAGCCAATGCGGCATGCCATCCACCACCAAACTGATGACTCGTCCGGCAGCTAAACCCAACATGAATACCACCAAACTATAGAGCGCTGGCAGTCGATACTTTTTGAACAGTGCGCCAAACACCCAAAACAACGCCAGAGCCAAATAAAGCCCCATCACTGCACGAAAGATATGAGTAACGTTGATGGGTGTGGCGTCGATACCAAATAGATAGTCAAGAGAGACTACGGGGGCATAACCATAAGACAGTGCAATAGGTGTTAAACCTAAAACTGCAACGAACAAGAAAATACTCTGTGGCTTCATACCCTAACTCTTTTAACTTGGCTCATTTCAAAAAACATAGTCTACAATCAGCAATATACAAGTTGCATATATGAAAATTGCCCCCCGGAAGGCACATTCATAAACTTGCTACTTCACACAAAAGATAAGGATATCGATATGGCTAAATGGCGTTACCTAATCGCCTCAGTATTAATGGCTAGTTCAACCGTAAGTGCGCAAGAAGCAAGTACACCGATGGATACAAAAAAGTGGCAACATAGTTTCGAAATCTACGCGCTCGCACTCAATATTCGTGGAGACAGCACCATTGGTAATTTGTCAGCAGATGTTGATGTTGATCCTTCATTCATCATGGATCATCTTGATATGACCGCAATGGTGCGTTTAGAGGGTGACTATGACAATCAATGGGGCTATTACATTGACTACAGCTTCATGAAACTAAGCGGAAAAACAAACTCGGTATTAGGATCCAACGCAGAGTTATTAAGAGGCAACCTTGATATCCGACAAGGTGTTTTAGATGTGAAGGGTTTTAAGCGCTACCAATACGATTTTGGCACGATTGATTATCTGTTTGGGCTTCGTTGGTGGGATAACGACATTGATACCAAGCTTTACGGTTCAGGTGGTAGGTTAAGTGTCGACCGATCACTTGATGAAGATTGGGTTGACTACCAAGTAGGTGTGAGATGGATAACGCAGATCAATAAGGATTGGAAGTTTCACGCAACCATTGATGCAGGGCTTGGTAGTGACACCAACTTTACCTCATCTCTGTTAACTGGCGTGCGATACCAGATAAACAGTTGGTCTGACTTAAATGTTGCCTACAAATCGACCTGGGTTGATTACGAAAACAAGGGGACCTTTGAATACGATACCGCATCGCAAGGGTTCCTGATTGGTTGGGCTGCTCATTTCTAGTCAAACAATAAGAGGTAAGCCTGATATCGTTAGGCTTACCTGACAATGTCAATCTTTCAAGAGTTAATGCCGGTTTTAACTAACGAACAAGCAAAACTACCCATCAACGACCTAGTTATTCACAGTGTTTGGAACTACGCACTCTTTCTTCATGATAGTTAAGCCGGCCTCGAGAGTTTCTGTCCAAGCTTGTTCGACGCTTTCATCGTAGTGAGGGTCATATTTTTTAACTGTATTGAGTAACGAATTGAACCACTCGTTGAGTTCTTGCTCAGAGATATCCATTCCTAAATCTTTATGTCGCTTCCCAAGCTTTTTTACCGAGTTTCGTACGCTCGGCAGACCCGCAGAGTTATAGATAAGAATGATCGAGGCTTTAAGCATCTTGGTTTGTTGCTCTAACCCTATATTTTCAAAACGTTCTGAAAATCTTGGATTATGCTCGCAAAAATCCGCCAAAAACGTTTCGAGAAATTCTTGGTCAATCCGGCAGCGCTCAAAACTTTCATAAAACAGTTCGTTCGGTTTCATCTAGCCAGTCCTTTGCAAAATTTTGAGTCATCGGGAAGCTAACAAGTCCAGAGCCGCTACTTAGCCAACTCCGAACCATCAATATGATCTAAGTATACGCCACTGTGGCATAAAATGAACAATGACATAAAGCGAACTATGGCATAAAGTGCGTTGCACAAATCTTGTTTCCATCAGGATCTCGCAAATAAGCCATGTACAAGCGACGCTCGTCAGAACCTCTCGCTCCGGGGCCATTTTCAATGCTGGTACCGCCATTTTCGACGCCAACTCGATGCCACTCATCTACAACTTCAGGAGAAGACGCAAGAAAACCCACCGTCATACCGTTGCCGTGAGTCGCAGGCTGACCATCAATCGGCTTCGTTAAGCCCAACACACCCGTTTGGCTAACGTAAACACAGCGCCCTTTGGGATCAACAGAGCCTTCGCTATAACCAAGCACTTTCATGATTGGGTCATAAAAAGCCTTCGCGCGTTCAATATCATCGGTACCGAGAAAAACATGGCTGAACATAACTAACCTCTTCTTTATTGAAAGAACCATCTAAACTAGACCTATAATTCGTGTTTGTCTAGGCACGCTATTCGGTCACAACTGTTGCTTAACCCATTGAGCAAACACCTGAAACTTAGTTCGCTGTTCCATGCCTTTCGGGAACTCAGTTAGTCTGTTCAACAATTCGTTGTGCGCCCTGCCCTTGGTCATGCAAGATATCATCAGGATTTAGCAAGTTGCACTTTTGCATACTCAAGCATCCGCAACCGATACAGCCGGTTAAGTTCTCTTGTAGCGATTTAATCTGCGCCATTTTACTGTCGAGTTGCCCCTGCCACTTCTTAGCAACGCGCTCCCAATCTCGCTTAGTCGCGGTATGGTTCATCGGCAGTGTCGATAATTCTTCGGTGATCTCTTCCAGCGTGAAGCCTATCGACTGCGCGACTTGGATCAACGCAATTCGTCTCAACATCGCCGACTGATAACGGCGCTGATTTCCGTTAGTACGAATCGAAGCAATCAACCCCTTGGTTTCGTAAAAACGTAACGCCGAAGGAGCCACGCCACTGCGCTCAGCCAACTGGCCTATGGTGAGGTATACGATGTTTCTCATGATCTTTCACTTCCTGTTTGAATAGCCGTTTCTTCCTGATAATAACCAGTATAATATAGTTCATTTTAACTTGAAGTTTGCGTTCAAACTTAGGTTTGGGCTAGATTACAAAATACGCGCAACAAAGCAACCTAACGTATTGATTTTTTTGAGCTATGATTTTGTTCGCTGATTACCATACATGTCGTCAAACCCGGGAATGCCTTGCTCCCACACAGGTTTATCTTCACCGACAATGGTTTTCAATGTATCAATGAAGAGCTTGGTTTTTATGGGTGCATCTCGATGTGGGTACACCGCATAGAAAGTGCCAAAGTCATCCAAGTTTAAGTGAGTCATAATAGGCACTAACTCTCCACTGAGCACTTCATCTTCAATCATCTGCGCCGTGACAACCGCGAGAGTACTGCCAGTTAGCGCGCTCTTGGAAATCATCTCAACGTCATTCACTTTATAAGCGGCATTAAGCTGGAAATGCTGCGCTTGCCCCTCTTGATCGACATAAGAAAACTTATCAGTCAACAAACCCGGAGCGGCATAGATAGTCGCAGGTAATGACTCTAACTTTTCGATGGTGTTGATCTCGCCATGCTGAGCAATGAACTCAGGTGAAGCGACAATCAGCAATCGACTTCTGGCTATCTTACGGCTGATTAGGCTGGAGTTTTTGGGCTTACCAATACGGAAACCAATATCAAACCCTTCTTTAACCATATCGACGATTCGGTCTTCGAGTCTCAATTCAAAATCAACATCTGGATACTGCTTCTGGAAAACCGCAATCGCCTGCTGAACATATTGTCGACCGAACATGGTCGAGCTGGTGATTCTTAATAACCCTCGAGGCTCTGCATGATAATTTTGCGCCAAGCGTCGAGTATCGTTCAACAGTGCACGAAGCTGATGCGCTTGATTGACCATCTCATTGCCTGCAGCTGTCAGAGATAACGAACGAGTGGTTCGATTGAGTAACCGAACATCCAGCTCTTCTTCAAGACGGCTGATCTGTTTAGAGATAACGGAACGGTCGACGTTTCTTTGCTCCGCCACTTTGACAAACGAACCCAGCTCAACCACTTCAAGTAACAATAATAAACGACTCGATATATCCATAACGCCCTTTGTTGCATTTAAGGCACCAATCAAGTGCCAATATGACTATTTTTCTCATCTTATTACAAATCTATAGTAGCTGCACATAACGGAGACAACATTCAGTCCCGACCTAATAGAGGAACACCCCATGACACTACTATCTGTGACTAACCAAAATGGCATCGCAACAGTATCGATCAACAACCCACCAGTGAACGTGCTGACTTTCGACTTGATCAACGAGATCAATGCCTTTGTACTTTCATTGAAAGATGATCGTGATACTAAGGTTGTGGTCTTCAAATCATTACATGAGAGCTTCTTTCTGGCTCACCTAGATCTCAATGTGATCAACGGTACACAAGGTGGACAAGCTGGTTCGATTGAATTCAACCACATGATTGAGAACATTAAAGCGATGAAACAAGTCTCTGTCGCGGTAGTTGATGGCGTAGCTCGTGGGGGCGGAAATGAATTTGTGATGGCGTGTGACCTTGCTTACGGCACTGAAAACTCGGCGTTCGCACAACCAGAAATTCATGTAAACATCCCAACGGGTGGCCAAGGCGCAGTTCAATTTGCAAGACGCATGGGCAAAAACAAAGCGCTACAAGCTTTGCTGCTTGGTAACGATTTTACGGCTCAACAAGCAGAAGAGCGTAACATCATCACGCAGTTTGTACCGAAGGCAGAGCTAGAGGGTTTCTTAGCAGCGACACTCGGTGTAATCAGCCAATTAGAAGTACGTGATATCGTGATGTACAAAGAGATCATCGCTGCCTCAATCAAAGATGAGCAAGCGGGCGCTGAACTAGAACTTCGTTACTTCTTAGAGCGCGCAAAAGAGCAGAAAACCGCAGCAATTATCGGTGCGTTTCTAAAACACGGTGGTCAAACTGAGCGTGAAGCGAAAGACATTCAAGGTATCTTCGTTGACACCGCAGCAGAGTTATCACAATAGATAATGACGCAATTAAATGGCCATCGCTTGATGGCCATTTATGTATGTATCTACTTATTTATCTATTTATCTATTTATCTGTGCACCGATGTAGTAATTCTCTCACTCACTGAAGCAGTTAGATCTGACTCATGATCGATTTCAGGCTCTCGGCCATTTCGGTATTGATGATCTCACCCGTTTCTACATTAAAGTTGTCGTAGAAACTTGGCACCGACATCGACCCCTTCACATCAGCATCAAAGTAAGGTGCGGAATTTACCGCAGACGACAACACAGAGCTTGCGCCACCGGGGCCTGGTGATGTGGAGAGCATAACCACAGGTTTACCTTGATACACTTTCATGTCGATTCGTGATGTCCAATCAAACACATTCTTAAAAGCTGCGGTGTATGAGCCGTTATACTCTGCAAAAGAGATGACCACAGCATCTGCTTCGCCAATCTTGCTAAAAAAGCGTTGAGCGTGTTGATGAACACCTGAATCTTGCTCTCTTTTCTCGCTGTAAATTGGCATCTCGAAATCATTAAGGTCGAGCACCTCGACTTGCGCGCCTTCGACTAAACCTGCGGTGTACGCTGCAAGTTGTTGATTAATTGATGTTGTACTGTTGGTCGCGCCAATCGCTAATACTTTCATTGTTGATCCTTGTTCATTTTTCTCACCTTTTTGCACTCATGACTTCAATTACGGAGCTCAAAATTCATAACTGAAGATTCGTAACGTCTGTTTGATAACATCAAAACCTGCACTAGGCGACAAGGTGATAGATTGTGTTTTTAGATTGGGGATGATGATAAAACCTCAAGTTAACTTGAGGTAAAGCGATATTTTCAAAATATAGGAAATAGTTTAAAAACACTTATAAAGCAGTTGATTATGAAAGGTTTAACATAGGTTGGCATTACACAGGAAAAAGTCAGCACACCCAAAATACATTGAGTGTGCTCTATCGAAGTATTATTTACTTAAAGTGATTTAATGGACAGACACCAGAGTAAGCGACACCGGATAGCTCGGCCATTTCGCGATTCCATGTTGCCAAATCATGAGGGTTAAATTGATTCAAATGATCATGCCCACATGCCCTCGCCATCACTTGCATTAATTCTGTCGAGGCTTCAAAGAAGTTCTTAAGCTGGTTCGATGCTTTCTCGACATTCAAACGCTGACGTAAATCGGCTTTTTGAGTTGCAATACCAGCAGGGCAATTATTGGTGTTACACATTCTCGCCGCCACACAACCTATCGACTGCATGGCACTGTTTGAGATAGCGACACCATCAGCACCAAGCGCCATCGCTTTTACGAAATCCATCGGCACGCGCAAGCCGCCCGTGATGATCAATGTGACTCTGTCACTGACCCCTTGTTTATCGAGATACGCTCTAGCGCGAGCGAGTGCTGGAATAGTGGGAACACTGATATGGTCACGGAACATTTCTGGCGCCGCCCCTGTACCGCCACCACGCCCATCTAAGATAATGTAATCGGCACTGGCATCAAGCGCGAACTGAATGTCTTCTTCGATGTGATTGGCACTTAACTTAAAGCCAATCGGGATACCGCCTGTCACCTCTCGAACACGGTCGGCGAACTTTTTAAAATCCTCGACCGTGTTAAGGTCGACAAAGGTGGGTGGAGAAATCGCTGCCGTGCCCGCTTCAATGCCACGCACCTCCGCGATCTTGCCTATGTTCTTCGCGCCCGGTAAGTGCCCGCCCGTTCCGGTTTTGGCACCCTGCCCGCCTTTAAAGTGGAAGGCTTGAACGTTTTTGAGCTTAGCTTCATCGTAACCAAACTGAGCACTGGCTAATTCATAAAAGTAGCGAGAGTTCGCCGCTTGCTCTTCGGGTAACATACCGCCCTCACCGGAGCAGATACCCGTCCCTGCGAGTTCGGCACCTTTCGCCAATGAGACTTTTGCTTCTTCAGATAGCGAGCCAAAGCTCATATCAGACACAAACAAAGAGATGTCCAATTTAAGCGGCTTCTTCGCTTTGGGGCCAATAATCAGTTCGGTACCAACAGGCACATTTTCTAGCAAAGGCTTAGTCGCCATTTGCGCGACCATCACTTGAATATCGTCCCAGTGAGGTAATAGATGTCTTGGCACGCCCATAGAGGTCATTGGCCCATGATGCCCAACCTTAGATAAACCATCACGCGCTAACTGATGAATAAACTCCACGGTAGGCTCTTCTTTGGTTGCGGTTGCCGCTGGAGATAAATCAGGGGCTGTCGCTTGAATGTTAACTTCAGGGCCTTCTTGCCCAATTTGTTCCGCAGTAAACTGTTTATGAGTGCCATCGCAGAAAGGAAGGTTGTTGGAATACTTACAGCGACAAAGGTAGGCGTCTCCGCTCTCTTCGGCGACAAAGCTTTTCGGTTTGAACCCCGTACCGGCATGAGAACCGTCACAAAACGGTTGGTTTTTCGACTTCCCACAGGTACAGAAGTAATACTTCTCTCCCTTCGTCAGCTCTACTTTAACGGGTTTGTTATCCGCAATTACTGGACTCTTCATGGTTCGCTCACCTTTTCTTTCTTATGATTTGATGACTGAAGCGATGACTTGCTCACAAGAGTAAAGTAAAGGTGAGATACCCAGCGAATTCAATAAACGGATGAAGTAAAGCGACTCCAGTCTAAAGCCTGAATCACCATCAAACCGATAGCCATCGTGCTGATATTCATATCTTGGTTTTATGCCTCAACAATATCTATTCTGTCTAAATAATGGAAAACCACTTTTAAAGACCAACACCAAGGCTCTCATCATCAACTCAAGTTTTAAGTTTGTAGGGTTAGATCAGACAAACTGAAATTTTGTTATATAAAAATTGAGCTAGAATTATCTCAGCTTCCAAAGGTAAGCCAGAAATACAAACGGCAGTACGACAATTAATTTCAGCTGAAATAGGTAAACACTTTAACCTTTCCAGCAACAAAGAGAGAAATCATGAAAGAATCATTCAAGAAAGGCCGCATAAGCGGACTTGTTAGTATCGCATTGTGCCTAGGTGCGTCAGGTGCTTTTGCCGCGGATTACGACCTAGTTATCGAGAATGGACGAGTGATGGACCCTGAAAGCATGCTGGATGCTGTATTAAACGTCGGGATCAAAGATGGTCAAATCATCAAAATCACGGCAGAAAAACTCGACGGTGATGAGACAATCGATGCAACAAATCAAGTGGTTGCCCCAGGTTTCATTGATACCCACTTTCACTCGCTAGATGGTTTATCTATCAAGCTTGCAGCCCTAGATGGTGTAACAACGGGTATGGATCTGGAAGTCGGTGCGATTCGCGTCGGTGAGTGGTATGAAGAAAAAGCGGGTAAATGGCCACTGAACTACGGTACTGGTGTCAGCCACGAAGGAGCTCGTCTTCAAATCCTAGATCCTGAAGTGAAAATTACAGGCCCACATGATGCAACTACGATTCTTGGCTCGCTTCGAACTGAAGCGGCTAAAGACGGTGTGAGTGGCTGGTCTGAGACCAAAGCTGATATCGAGCAGATGAACCAAATCCTGTCTGTTCTTGATCAAGGCTTTGCAGAAGGTGCATTGAACCTAGCTTCAACAACCGCTTATATGAAAGATGGTTTGACGGCATTTGAGATGTACGAGTCCATGAAAGTCGCAGCAAACTGGGACCGATTTGTATCATCACATACCCGTTTTCACGCTAACCCTTCAAATCCAGAAGCACAGCTGGGTTTTGACGAAATCTTTACCAATGCGATGCTTCTCGACTTACCATTTTTGATGCTCCACAACAACGACTTCGGTTGGTGGGAAGTAGAAGAAAAGCTAAAGCTTGCACGAGAGAAAGGCTTAGTGATGTGGTCTGAATACTATCCATATGATGCGGCATCCACTGCGATTGGTTCATCTTTCCTTGTACCGGAGTCTGTGGAAGGGATGTACAACGCGAAGTATGAAGAAATGATGTACGACCCAACACGCGATAAATTTCTGACCAAAGAAGAGTATCTGGTCATTGCCGCTGAAGAACCGGGTCACTTGGTGGTTCTGTTTAGCCCTGCACGTAAAGATTGGATGAAATACTGGCTACAAATTCCAAACATGACCGTTGCAGCAGATTCTATCTATTCAGGTTTAGGTACTGATTCTTGGGATGCCGATCCAACAGAATATCAAGGTCACCCTCGAACTGCGGGTACTCGAGGCAAAGTATTACGTATGGCACGTGAAGAAGGCGTACCATTGTTATTCACACTTGCTCAAACGTCTTACTGGGCAGCAAAGCATCTAGGTGATGCGGGTGTTGAATCAATGAAAGTTCGTGGTCGTATGCAAGAAGGCATGGTTGCGGATATCACCATTTTCGACCCAGAAAACGTAACCGATAATGCGACTTACAAAGCCAAAGAACAAGGCAATCCAACAACCGGTATTTCTTATGTCATCGTAAATGGTGAGCAAGTGGTTAAAGAAGCTGAGTTCCAAAAAGTATGGGCAGGCCAACCCATTCGTAACACACCATCGGATGAATCGCGATTTGAAGGATTGAGCAAAGAAAAGTTCTTGGAAAACCTAACAGTACCAACGATTTCTATCGATGACTCGGGTGCCTCTGGCAATCCGCAACTATAGAAAAAAGTGAGGTAATCATGATCAAAAAGGCTATATGTGCATTGCTACTCACGGGTTCGTTTTCAGGAACGACAAGTGCAACTAGCATCGATGATATGGGATTTGATGTGTCTAGTTTTAAACAAACAGGACAACAAATATCTGTCAAAGAACCGAAAGCGCCAACGTTAGTTCAGGAGAGTAAACTGGCCTCATATGTAAGCGAAGTCGGCGTAGATGTCGCCAATTTGTCTCAGGTGCAAGTTGATGATTTGATCGGAAGTTATGACCAATTGCCATCAGCGATCTTTTGTGATGAACATCAAGAGTTCGAGATTCAGATATCAAGGACGAATATCTGGCAAAGAACGAAACTGATGAAGTTACGACAAGCGATTGGAGACGATCTACCTAACGCGCACTAATATGCCCTCATAACAGCCAGTGATTTTTACTGGCTGTTTTTTCATCTAATAAACCCAAGTTAGAAGTATTCATCATAAACGTGTTGGATGTATTCATTAGCAGCAGTAACGATAGATTCCCTTATCCCTTCAATATGTAAAGAATGTGGGCTCCATAAAGAAATGGGAACCTCTAAACCTTTTTTAATCTCAGTAGGCTTGAGCTCAACTAAATTCTGCTGCACAAATTCAGAGTAAATAACAGAGCGAGGAAGTAACGCCCAACCTAAGTCTAGCCGAACCAATTGGATCACAAGCGCAAGTTGGTCAACAAGCTCATAGTTAGCAGAAAGGGTGACTTTATCTGCCATCCCTTCATCGATTAATGATTTCAAGATTAACTGCTTAGATATTTTTAACTTAGAGAACAGTTCGTTTGGTGGCGTTTTACTCAGTTCACTGCCTTTACTTGCGAATGGGAGCAGCGTAAGGGTTTCTAGGTAAACCGCGTGAAAGCTATTCATCGCCCTACTCTCATGAGTATTCAAAAAACCGAAGTGCAGTGTCCCATCTTCAATCCCCTGCTCAATCTCCTTTTTATTCATGACCAGCATATTGACTCGACAACCTGGAAAGTCTTTTTGTAATTGCATTCTGATATCAGCCAAAATGAGCTGTGGCATAAAGCTTAGATAACCGATATTGATGGTTTCTGGTTCGCCTTGGGAGATGTTGAGCGCTATTTTATCAAAGGCTTTTAGCTGCTCAACGGCTTGCTTGGCATAGCGGTAAAGTAATTTACCTTCTTGTGTTGCTTCAACACTGCGACCTTTGCGCTCAAAGAGTGCGACATCAAGAATATCCTCTAAATTGACAACAACTTGCCCGATGGTACTACGGTGTTTATCTAGCTTAGCGGCAGCCTTGCTAAAAGATTTTTGCTCGTAAACCGTCACAAAGGTGGAGAGTTGCTCGAGGCTGAAATTCATAGATGACTCCAATATTCAAATAATGCTTTATTACTTTCAAATCAATCACTTTGACGTGATGAGTATAGACAGAACATGCATAGGTTACGACTTCCACCTCAAAAAAAACCAACAAGGTTCAAATAGTTTGTCTGATCACGTCAGACAATAGCAATTCTGAGTTTCCATTAAACGTTTATATCATTCCGGCTTATCTAAACAACCTATGTGAAATACCGATACGAATACAAAGAAGACTTTATCCAAAGCGGTGGATTTGGCATCAACAACCAAACCGCGATTGGTGGTACTGCTGCGGCATTCCTGAACGTTAAAAACTGGCGACGATGGCACTTTTTTCACCTTCAATCCGGAATACACATATATCGACGGCGATCTTGAAAGCAGCACCTTGAAAACAACACTCCGTCTAGCAACACCTTTATCACAAGATAAATCTCGCTGGGGAGAGCTTAGAGTTGAGAACACTTATGGCGAAGTAACAATCAAGTTCAGTCATCCAATCCTAAAGTAGATACATCATTATTTTTGCACTCAGCGTATTTGATTAACCAAGCTGAGTCGTAATTACTAAGAGGTTAAAATGAAACATCTTTTGAATATGTCAACGATTGCTCTGATATTGGCATCAGGGGCAACAACCGCTGAAGTAATGTCAGTAGAGTCCTCGACTTCGCGTTCACATTACGATTCATGGAATGAAACCAAGCAAAACCTTCAAAAAGAGCATGGCTTACAGTTGGGCATGGATTACAACATGCTGAGTATGGGAGCGATTGATCCTCTTGGGGATGCATCTGCTGCGGCAGGAGCATTAAGAGTCTTTGGTCAATGGGATCTTATAGAGACAGAAGATGGAGACAAAGGCGGAATTGTATTCAAGTTTGAGCATCGACATAAATACACAGAAAACTCCCCGAAAGAATACGGTTTGGCCGATCTCGGTTACTTAGGTTTTGCTCACTCCTTATATGGTGATCAAGGCTTTAGAACCACTCATTTATTTTGGCGTCAATCTCTACTGCAAGAACAGATGGTGGTTTACGCCGGTTTCTTAGACATGACGGATTACACCGATTTTTATGCGTTAGCTAGCCCATGGAATGACTTCAACAGTGGTGTGTTTACTTCCGGAAGTGGAACGATTGGTGGATTGCCTGATGGTGCACTGGGTGTTATGGCCGGCGGTTTTTTCTCAGATAGCATTTATGGCTCGGCCAGTATTCTTGATGCTAAAGGCAACGCTTCTGACTTAGTTGAAGGAGCCAAAGAGCTCTTTGACACAGGGGCCACTTGGAAAAGCTTAGAACTCGGTTGGACACCAAGTAAAGATATGCTGTTCATCAGCAATGCTCATATCAGCCTATGGCAGCGTGACGCAGTTGGAAACGATGATGAAGGTTACGGTATCAACCTGTCTCTATCAGGTTTAGTGGCTGAACGTTGGTTGCCTTTCATTAGGGCTGGATGGGCTCAAGATGGCGGAGCCATGTATGACGCCTCAGTAAGCGCCGGCTTTGGTTACATTCCTGCACAGAGAAACCAAGACATGTTTGGACTGGCAGTTAACTGGGCAAGCCCAATGGAGAGCACAACGCAAGGGTTGGACTTAGACGACCAATATACAACTGAAGCGTATTACCGAGCTCAAATCACACCATGGCTGCAAATTTCTCCAAGTGTGCAAGTTCTGAATCACACCGCGGTTGATCTGACCAATGGCTTCGACAACATCAATTTAATCCAGAATAAAACCGATGTGGTATTTGCCCTAAAAGCAAAATTCGAGTTCTAAATTAAACACACGTACAAATGATATTAAGGAAAATATCGTTATTAACCTTGCAGGAGTGCTAAATAAATTTCGAGTAAAAAATGAAAGTAAAAATATTCTTGGCGATACTCTTAGGTATGGCTTGTAATACTGCGACTGCGGAAGCAGAAAAAACAAGTAACGATCAAGTACAACGAATTATTCTTGTTCGACATGCCGAAAAGCCAGATGACGGCCTTGGTAACCATTGCTCCAACTGCGATCCAATATGGCATGCCCATCAACACACAATATGGTTGGAATGACTTTGAAGTTATTCTTAGATAAATACCGTAATGCAGATCTTTTACTGGCGTGGGAACACATCAGCATTGAAGTGCTTGTTACTTTGATTAAGCATCGCTTTGATAACGTTGACCCAATCCCAGAATGGCCAAATTCTGATTACGACATGTTTTTAAGTTAATCATCGATTGGAGTAAACCGAGTGATCTGACAATCAATGTTCATAAACAACAGTTTGGAGACATCTCGACTGAATGCCCTAGCACCAAATAAGTTGCTGGTTAATGGCTTTTATCGAACAACAATCAGAAGAGTGAATTAACCTCAGCCCGAGTACACAATAACAAGTTACTCCGTACTCAGGCAAAAACTAGTCAACCTTTAATACAACAAGCCTCTAATCAAACAATTCGATAACCAATTTATTGTCTTTAATCACTAGATTGGGTTCCGATGACTTAATCAACGACTCTTGAACCTTGTTGCTGTCGAGTTTGTAAACCGGAGACTGGGACAAAGCAAAACCTATCATCGATACAACTGGTTTGAGTAGTGTCTCTATTTCAGGCGAAAGCTGTTTGCCTTTTTCTTCAAAGCGCTCTAGTCGCAGCGACTTTAGATACACCTCGCCACTCTCCTTGTCGTATTCGGGAATCGCGCTGAACTCTAAGTCTAAATCCAACCCCATATTAGGCATATTGAACACTTGAACTTTTGCATTGGTATTCGCCAACACGAACACGCGTTGTGCATCGGCTCGACCAATTTGCACTTCTAGATCATCCACAGCCACTTGTGCGTACATCACACTTTGTACACCAACCTCTTGTTCTAGCATCACTGAGTCTTCAAGGTACTTCGTCATTTCTTGCTCGGTAATGCTGTAGCTAACACAACCACTGAGCATCAGGGCTGTCACAGCTATAATCAAACGGTTCATTAACTTTGTTGTCATTGGAGATAGGCTCTTATTTTTTAAATGCATGGAACGGATGTTACCTCGAGATGATACTGTAAATTGGTTGTCACAATAACAGTGTCGGATAACTGGGCAGAATGATCCACCTAAATGGTGATGTCGTATCAATGAGAATTGACGAAAATAGTAAGGAAAACAATGACTGCATTAACGATATTTTACGATGGAACCTGTCCACTTTGTGCAAAAGAGATGGCAGCACTGACTAAGTCTGATTCCAAAGATCAGATCCAGACCGTCGATATCTACAGTGAAGCGTTTTCAAACTACCCGCAAATAGATGCCGAGGCAGCCAATACAATCTTGCATGCACTGGACGAAAACGGAAAGCTGCTGCTCGGTTTAGACGTGACTTACCAAGCGTGGAAGCTAGTAGGAAAGGGTTGGCTGTATGCCCCGTTACGTTGGGCGATTTTTAAGCCAATGGCAGATTGGTGTTATCTACGGTTTGCCAAAAATCGATATAAGATTTCGTTTTGGCTAACCGGAAAATCACGTTGCAACGGTAACAGCTGCACAAAATAGTGTTGAGTTAAGACATGCCGCTGGCGACTTTGTAGTAAACGATGCCAAATAGGGCTGCGAACACCAATACCGTAACGGCCACTTTCAACCAAATAAATTTCATGCTTTGTCCTTTTAATTCTGTTTACTGTTCCACGCGACAAGTTAGCACAACAAAACATACGGTTGTGTAATGATTGATAGAACTTTGTAGTCATACCAATCACAGTAGGTAAGTGTCAAGAAATAGCGCAGGAAAAAAGCTTGAGAACAAGGCGGCTCTTTTCGACAAGAAGTTTAGATAAGTAGTTATTCTACAATCAAAAAATCTAACGACTTTATCGAGATTTTTAACAAGCTAGGGTGAACAGTTATTTACTACGATTGGTATCAACCCTGATTCCCAGAGAGAACCTTTATGTCGGCAAAAGAGAGAAACCTTCCCACACATCGAATTTCTAGATTCAGTAAGTTTGCCTCATTGGCGACAAGGGTCGCGGGCAACGTCCTAACTGAAGGCACCAAGCAGCTTGCACAAGGCAACAGACCCAAAGCAAAAGACTTACTGTTAACGCCACAGAACATTGCTCGCCTGACCGATCAACTGGCGCACCTACGTGGCGCTGCGATGAAGCTGGGGCAGATGCTATCAATGGATGCGGGCGATGTTCTAGAGCCAGAATTAGCCGACATTCTTTCTCGCCTGCGCTCCGACGCTGACCCACTGCCAACAAAGCAGCTCAATCAAGTATTAGAGAGCTCGCTTGGGCACCAGTGGAAAACCGAATTCCTTTCCTTCAACTTTAAACCGATTGCCAGTGCGTCTATCGGACAAGTTCACCAAGCCTATAGCGATGCCGGGGACAAACTCGCCGTCAAAGTCCAATACCCAGGCATTCGAAAAAGCATCGACAGTGATGTGGACAACGTCGGCACACTGCTCAACATTGTTGGCTTGATACCAAAGTCGGTCGACTACAAAGGCTTGTTAGAAGAGGCAAAAAAACAGCTCCATGATGAAGCGGACTACGCTCGAGAGGCTGGCTATGCAACTCGTTATCACAATGCATTAAAAGAGCACTCTCACTTCGTCGTACCTAAGATTCATCCGCAAGTCTCTTCAGAATCCGTGCTCGCCATGGACTTCATCGAAGGCGTCTCTATAGAACAGATAGAAAGTTACGACCAAGACACCCGTGACTTTGTGATGCACAGCTTGCTTGAGCTTCTATTCAGAGAGTTGTTCGACTTTAAGATGGTGCAAACCGATCCCAATTTCGCCAACTACCTTTACGTTGAAAACACCCGACAAATTGGCTTGTTAGATTTCGGAGCAACCCGTGAATACAGTGACCGCTTCAGCGAGGGTTATAGCTTGGCCTTTTCCTCTGTCATTAACAACGATGAGCAAGTGCTCAACCGAGCTTTAGAGCAAATAGGATTCTTTAGCGAGACAATTCTTCCCGAACAACGCCAAGCGATTCTAAATCTAGTGAAGATGGCCTGTGAGCCGATGTTAGTTGACGAAGAGTACGACTTCAAAGCCAGTGGATTGGCACAAAGGCTTCGTGAAGCAGGCACCATTTTGAGCATGGAACAAGAGTATTGGCATACGCCGCCCGCCGATGCGCTGTTCCTGCACCGAAAAATTGGTGGCATGTATCTATTAGCGGCTCGCCTTGGTGCAAAAGTGAATATCAGTCGCTTGGTCGCTCCATATCTTATCTCAGAGAGCAAAAGCACAACTAAAAGCGCGAGTTAATGAGACAGTAAATAATACGCAAAGTGATCATTTCATCGTGCTCAAGAGTAATAACCATTACGCCAACTAAAATGAGCCAACCCTATGAAATGTTCACTACTTTGCTCAACCGCACTGATTACAAGCCTCACGAGTTCCATCGCCTTTGCAGCGAGCTGTCCCGAAATACTTAATGGCAAACAGCGCTTGTTAAACTCAACCGAAGAAATCGCCTTGTGCGATGAGTTTCAAGGCAAAACTCTATTGGTGGTAAATACAGCGAGCCAATGTGGCTTCACTCCGCAGTTTGAGCAACTCGAGCAACTTCATCAAACCTACAAAGACCAAGGCTTCACGGTTATCGGTTTCCCAAGTAATGATTTTCGCCAAGACAAGGGAAGCGAAGAGAAGACGGCAAAGGTTTGTTACCTAGACTATGGCGTGACCTTCCCAATGATGGCGCGAGCTTCACTGTCTGGTAGCAACGCCAACCCCGTGTTTACAGATATACAACAGCAAGCGGGCGTAACGCCTAAATGGAACTTTTACAAATTCTTGATCAGTAAAGAAGGTAAAGTCGTCGCCACCTTCCCTAGCTCCACATCTCCAGTGAGTGCCACGCTCAAAAACGCGATTGAGCAGCAGTTATGAAGGCGGATTACATGGCAACAACTCAAACCCGTAACACCATGGCCAAACTGGGGTACATGGGGTTAATTCCGTTTTTATTCGGTCTTCTCCTTTCGCTCACCGACAGCCAATTTATGGGGATAAGCGGTGAAACGCTGTTCATCACCTACAGCGTGGCAATTTTGAGTTTTCTTTCAGGGATCTTGTGGGCAAATGGCATCGAAAACTTTGAAAGCCAATCAAGTAACAAAGCACTGCTAATAAGCAACGCGATTGTGCTCATCGCTTGGCTGGCAGTATTGCTTGGCGAACAAAAAGAGCTAGTGACAACTCTGATTCTCATCTTTGGTTATATTGCGGTTTGGCGAGCTGAAAGGACGATGAGAGAAGAGAACCAGAGCCAAGGTCCTGATGGCTACTTTGATATGAGGACTCGGCTGACCTCTAGTGTCGTGTTAATGCACGGTATCGTGATGCTAACCTAGAGCTACGAGATTGTCTTTGAAGTGTGAGCCTTTGATTTAGTTAAGCGCCTTTGTTAAAAACCGTTAGCAACAATCTAGATGATGAGCTTCATCACTAACCTCGGCTCATCATCACCAAAGTAGTTGTCTTCTTGCTTGATGGTAACGAACCCCATCGATGCATAAAGCGCACGAGCCGATGTGTTATTTGGGTCTACAGTGAGCAAAAGCCTAGCATCTCGAGGCAACTGCTCAACCGCCTGTTGCATCAGTTTCCGGCCAACTCCCATGCCACGATAATTCTGGTCTACAGCCAATGATAGGACCCAAAACTCATTCTGCTTGTCTGTGGTTGTCGTTAAGGCATAGCCAGCAATCTTTGAGTCTTGCTTAGCAACCAATAAACCTTTTCCCCAGCAATCAAAGGCCTGACGAAAGAAAAACAGCGGATAGGCGTGAGCGCCAAACAAAGCATGTTCAAGCTGGTAGATATCAGCCAGTTCTTGTTTTTCCGCACAAACAACATTCATAGATAGACCTCATTTAAACCGAACCTCAAGTTTAAACATGCAAACTCAAAGGTGCTATTAATAATATATCAACAGCCTAAAGGCTTACGAACTACCTTAACGAAGATGCCACTTAACTAACGCCTGAGGAGTAGATTAGGTTACTTATGTTTTACTGTCGAATAACCAACAAATTTGCGCCAGATAACGCAAGAAAAACCGAGCACGCTTTGTTGAAACGTTTTGCCATTTGTGGCTTAGAGAACCAGTTTCTGAGGTATAAGCCAAATGCCGCGTAGATCGATATCGCGAGCATTTCTAACACTAGAAAGGTGCTACCTAAAACAAAGAATTGAGTATTTACGTTCGCTGAAACATCGACAAATTGAGGAAGGAATGCAGTGAAAATGAGTATCGCTTTTGGATTGCCAGCAGCGAGTGCAAATTCTTGTTTAAACAGACCAAACCAATTCTTATTTCGTTCGATATCCACGACCGGACTGGCGTGTGAGCGCCATAGGTTGAACGCGATCCACAACAGATACATCGCGCCAAATAGTTTGATCAGGAAAAACAGCGTTTCAGAAGTATAAAGCACAACCGCTAAGCCAGATGCAGCCAAAGCAATCATGCCAGAAAAAGCGAGGATTCTTCCTAGGCCTGCGACAAAGGCGGCCTGAAATCCGTAACAACGGGCGTTGTTCATTGATAACAAATTGTTTGGGCCCGGAGTCATGTTGAGCGCAAAACAAGCGGGGATAAACAGCAGTAACTTCCAGATTTCCATTGGTGCTTCCTAATTGCCAAATGCCGTGATTATAAAATCCTTAAACAAGGTCTTATCGTTTATAACAGCATTTCATATCTTTTGTAACTGCATAAAAAATAAGCACCAAATCTATACAGTAAATTTTCAATCAGTTCTCAAAAAACTGTTCGTACTCGGGTGTCGCTAGATTTTCGGCGACACCAATCTCACCGACGAAATAGATAGCGCTCGCAATTGTATCTATCGTTGGGTTTGATTCTCGCTCTGGGAAGTCGCCAACAGCAGGAACAGATTTTGGCGCAGACACCGAACTACAAACAAGGCTATTACATACCCTGTTTTGATTTTCTAAGGAGATAGCTTCAGGAACGTCAAAGTGCTGAGTGAGTACGTCGTGGTTAGACAATTCAGACGAAGCGTACGATAAGGTTGAGAATAGAGCTGAGAGCACAATCCACTTGTTCATGTATCTTTCCATTGATGGCATTCATTGAATTTATAAATACTATCGAATCTCACACATTATGAACAGTGTTTTATTTTAATTTGCGTGAGACTGCTTACCCAGCATCAACTTGTCGAGCAGAGCTTGCGGGACAACGATCACTGAGTATTTAACAAAGGCCACCAGCGCGATTACACCAACAGCCGATCCAAGAATAAAGTCATGGACATCAACCAACACCAATCCCAGAAGTTGATCACTCGCTATCGCTACTAATGCGATGCTAACTGCGGTTACCCACTTGCTGTGTTCATAAGGTAATTGTTCCATCGCTTGGCTTACAACATACAGAAGCATGAGCCGCACAACATAAGTTGCACAAAGAACCGCGACAACACCCCACACGCCATAAATAGGCGTCACTGTGAAATAACCAATGGCCGCCAAGACCGCACATCCACCTTGAATCCACATTTGAGATTGACTCGAATCGCCACTGAAACAACCAAGGTTAAGATAATCACCTGCATTTTTGATAACGCTAATCGCAAGCAGCGCAACAACAATGGCCCCCGCGTAATGATAACTGCTCGGTAAAATGAGAGAAATAAATCCGGGTACCGTTAGAATCATCAACGAACCTAAAACAATGGCGAGGTTCACTCCGACTAACGCCCTATCGGCACACATCTTACTGCCACCCGGCTGTTGAAGCATCGCCACACGGTTTGGAAACCACCAAAGCGCGTAAGGCTGCAACAACAGACCAAGAATCAACGCGAACTTTCCGCTAACCGCATAAATCGCGAGTTCTTCGACACCGACGAAGCTTGCCATTACCCAGCGGTCGAGCCCCATGATCATATACATTGATGCACCGCCAACCAGAACGGGCAGTCCGAATTTTAAGATCTTCGCCGAGTATTTGAAGCAACCAAAAGATCCCATCTCTTGCCATTGATAACGCACTAAACAAACCATTAGCAACACACTGGATACCGCAGCTGAAATCAACACGCCATCTATACCGTATCCAGCCTCAAGCAAAACAAAAGTCATGATGGCTTGAACACCGGCTTTCAACACATTGAGCATGCAAAAACGTTTCGCCATCGCGTTCATACGCATCAGCGTTAGCGGGATAGAAATCGCCCCATCGAGCATGGTAGGAATAAGCAGAAGCAGTATCTGGTAAGGCTGGAATTCAACTGGCAACATTAAGATTAACAACGGCATACTGAGGGCAATCAAGGCGCCCCCAAGCACGCACACCAGCACGCTCAATGTGAAGCAGTTCGAGACGAGCTTTTGCTTTTCATCACCTTCGGCGACACCCACATAACGATACATGGCATCGACAATACCGAAGCTGAACAATATCGTCCCAATGTCTGCCAGCAAGACAATGGCTTCTAAGGAACCATACTCTGCCAACGTCATATTGTGCGTAATGTACGGGATCATCACCAATGAAATCCCTTTCATCATTAATATACCGATGGCGTAGTAAGCTGACTGCTTTAAAGAACCCATAGTCGTCACCTTTTCCTTACCAAGCTGGCTTTAGGAAACTTTTACAGTCTCCAATTAGGTGTCGCAATGTGCGTTTTTGAGGTGACATGACCAAAGAACGGAAACTGTAGGCAATAGCCTGTCTATTCTGTTGTAAACCTCGATAATAGTCAGCATAACCTTCCAGTATTCTCGCCTTTGCGATTTTGAAGCTAGAAGTGGGTAGATTCCATCGTTGACTGTCATTTTGGTAATGTTGAAGAATAGTCTCTATAGACTGCAAATTTCTCAATTTAAGACTTTCAGTTTGGGTAACAGAGCTCGCTCTCATCAAATAGCCAACCTGCACCGAGTTCAACACACCGATCTGATGGTTTTCACTCATTCGAAGCCACAGTTCCCAATCTTCCCCATACTTGATGTCAGCATTGAAACTGTCTGTTTGAGAAAACACATCCGCTTTCACCATGACCGTTGATGTTCCAATCACGTTATTTTCTATGATGAACTCCAACGGGTTCTCGATATTGATGAACAGCTCATCTTGATCTTGAAACTGCGACCAGTAACTAAAGCAGTCGACTATTACTTGGTAATCTTCAGTAAGATGCTCGTAGTTAGTAAAGCTCATCGCGAGATCAGGGTAACGTTGATGAAATTCGAGTTGGCGCTCAATTTTTTCAGGAAACCAGAAATCGTCTGCGTCTAAAAAAGCGATGTATTCACCGGTCGCCTTTTCAATCCCTAGGTTTCTCGCTTGAGGCGCACCAACACCCAATGTGGACAACGTAATAATGCGTTCATCGTCTATAGAAGCAAGATACGTCGACGTTCCATCGTTACTGTTATCGTCAATGACAATCAGCTCAACATCTTGATGAGTCTGCTTTAGTACACTACCAATCGCTTTCGGCAGGTAATCCAAACAATTGTAGGTAGGAATAACAACACTTACTTTAGCCATAATGACGCCCTCAGATTTATCCTTTATATGGCTGACGTTGCATGTTCTATGCCGAGAGTGTCTTGCTATGAAATCACATCTAGATCAGCCACCTACGCGTCCATTCTCAAAATGACGACCAAACACAGATGTTCAAAAAAACTGCAACTCCAATTTGATTATCAATTTGAGAAAACGAGCGACTTCTTAAGGGGTAACCTTCGAAAAGCAATCAGAAAGCCCTCTAAAGCTACGATTCGATCTTGGTTCGTATCTTGCTTTATTGGTTATTACCTTGGCTTGATAGCTTTAGTCATATGGATTTGAGGAGTAAGGAATGAAGAAAGTAGCATTTGTGGCACCAACCTACCCTGTACTCAGTGAGACCTTCATTCAAACAGAAGTCGACTCCGTGAAAGCGTGTGGGCACGATGTGTGTGTAATGACGTTCAAAATTGAAAACAGTGAAAAACAGTTCGACTACGACATTGTCGAAATAGGTAAAAATGTTCGGAAGGGTAAAGTCGCCAGCATTAACTGGATAGGTTTCATCAAGGCTGTCTCATTTATTTCTAAGCAAACCAGCATGCCCAAAAAGTCACTGTTCGCTTATGGGTTTAAATTAGCGCTGCAACTCGCGGAAAACGACGTCGAACACGTTCACGCGCATTTCTGTCAGCACACCACTGCTCACGCCATCGTCGCGGCAAAGCTGCTGAATATCACCTGTTCGTTCGTTGCTCATGGTCATGATGTTTATGAGTTCGCTTATGACATTGAACATAAAATTTCATCGAGTGATTTTGTGGTTGCAGTGTGTAAAGACATGCTTGCTGACTTCAACACCATGGCGAAAGGAAACATTAAACTCTTGCATTGCGGAGTTAATACCAAACAATTCCAACTCAACCCAAAAATCGAAACGAAGCAACTTCGCTTTGTTTTCCTTGGCCGATTAGTGGAGCAAAAAGGTATCCACCATCTTATTGATGCATTGGCGCCGATTGCCGAACCTCTCGACATTCATCTCGATATCGTCGGTACTGGCGATTTAGAGCAACAGTTAAAATTGCAGGTCAAAGAAAATGGGCTCACTCGAAACGTGACCTTTCTTGGCGCTAAGCCTCATGAATGGGTGAAAGAGAAACTATCGAATTATGACAGCCTAATCGCGCCCTTCTGTTTTTCCGAAACCGGATGTGTGGATACAGGGCCTCTGGTTTTAAAAGAAGCGATGGCTGTGGGAACGCCAGTCATTACCACCAACATCATGGGATGCAAAGAGATCGTCTCACCAGAGACAGGTTTTGTGGTTAGCGAAAAAAACGTGGAAGAATTAAGAGAAGCGATTGAGCGTTTCGCGCAGCTGAGCAGTAACGATAAAACATCGATGAGTTTAAAGGCACGTGAGAGAGTGAAAGACAGTTTTAATTCGATCAAACAAGCTCAGCAATTATCTCGTTGGATAGAGAACCCAGCTCAATAAGGATTAACTCAGGCAGTAAGCATCACAAGGACTGCTACGCCTCACAAGAACAACTAAGCACCATAAGAAAACGGAGCACCACAAAAACAAAAGAGCGCTACATCAATTTGAAATGTAACGCTCAACTTAGCACTGCCCAATGATCGCGACTTATGCTTTCAGTAGCTTTTCATTAAGAAGCCTAACTAGCCTGCTCGCAGTGCCAAAATAGACTCAATATCGTCGATGTCACGATATTGAGCGAGTTGTTGCTCTTTCGATGAAATAGCCACAATCGACATTCTATCGGCCAGTTCGTTACCTTCAATACCAACGTGACCGTTCACATGGTAGATGGTAATTTTTGAAGCCAGTTCTTGGTAGAGCGCATACGCAGGCTTAATAATATCGAGGTTTTTGATCTCACCGCCAGACTTGGTCCAGCCCTTTTTCTCCCAACCCGTTGCCCACTTAGTAATACAATCAATTGAGTACTTAGAATCACAATAAATCGCAACAGAGAGGCCCGCGTTTAACTTCTCTTTCGCGAGAATAAACGCTTGCTTAAGCCCATGTAATTCGGCGGTATTGTTGGTACCAACAGGTTGATACAAGCCATACCACAATTCTGTTAATTGGTTGTTTCGGTATACCGCTAAACCCGTCCCCGCTTCACCGGGGTTTGGTTCACAAGCACCATCGGTAAAGATCTTGATATCAAAAGGCATATCAGTGATTTGCTGCTCCGAAAGAGGCGGCACCTTAGCTTTCGTCGCCTTACCCGCAGAGTTTGGCTTTGTCGCTGTAGAACCTGACGCAGACGACGTTTTACCACCGAAAGCAGACTCAGCCTCGCCTAGTGTTGGGAACGATTTATATCTCGCACCAGCAAAGCCATCGACTTGAGACTTACAGTCATTCCAAGTGGTAAAAATACCCGGTGTACGACCTTTCCAAACCACATAATATTTCTTAGCCAAACTAACTCCTTACCAAAACCTAAACACACAAACAGTGAATCAGTACATTAGATGCCACCACGCTATACGTTGCAAGGTCTATCACTCTAAAACAGGTCTAAAAAAGCTGCGTTCATAACTCACGATGCAATCAACTTCGTCTGCAAATTCAAACGCTTTAATACACTCGGCATCGTTCAACGATTTAATCCGATACTCTTCATAGGCAGCCAAACTTTCAAAGGTAAACAGCGCCAAGGCAATATTGTTCGCCCCTTCCGACGGTAAAAAATAACCATTGTGTTGGCCCCCGAATTTAGCGACCAGAGGAATCCACATTTTTGCGTATGCCTCAAACTCATTTACCTTTTTAGGATCAATCACATATCGAACAGAACAAGTAATCATATTTATACAGCCCTTAAATAATAGGAGAAACACAAAGCCTAAGTTGACATTGAAGTTGAAGCTCACGAGAAAAGGTAATCAACCGCGACAAGGTTATAGAACAAAAACACCGCCATGCTAACGCCGATCGTTAGTAGCACATTGCCTGTTTTCCAAATCAATAAGCCAGTCACCACCGCGCCTATCAAGTATGGGTTTTCAAGGCTTGGCCAAAATGTTTGTTCAGGAGCAAATACAATTGGCCCCCAAATCGCAGTCAGCACCGCTGGGCTTGAATAGCGCAATAGGCGCCTTGCGGTTTGATTGAGTCGAAGCGGGATTGCAGGCTCAAGAAACAAATACCGGCTAAAGAAAACAATCGCAGTCATGAGTAATATCGTTAACCAAATCATCTCTATTTCCCCTCCACGATTGTCTTGTTACCGTTGTTTCGCTCTTGGAACGACTCGCTGAAAAAGCCCGCTAACATACCGGCGATCACTGCAATCATTAGCCCGCCCTCAATATTGTTAACCGACATGGCAACCGAAGTGACCAATGAAACCACAACACACACAACGACGGGTAGAGTTCGGATTAATGGGAACACCAAAGCGATAAAGGTTGCTGCGACCGCGAAGTCGAGCCCAATCTCATTAAGCGAAGGAATTTGGCTTCCCGCGACAATGCCGACAAAGCTCGCAATATTCCAAACGAGATAAAAACCGCCGCCTACACCCGCAGCATACCAGCGATTAAATTCTTTCTGAGACTGCCCACTACAAATCGCGAACAGCTCATCGGTGAGCCAAAATCCGAGTAATAGACGCCAACGCGCAGGAAGATGGCTAATTTTGTCACGCATCGATACGCTATACAGAAAGTGTCTTGAGGTGATGAACAGTGTGGTCAACAACATAGTGCCTAAACCAATACCCGCTTTGAACATACCCGCAGCGACAAGTTGCGCTGAGCCAGCAAACAAAATAGCCGACATCGCTTGCGCTTGAAGTTGATTCAATCCGGCATCTATCGCATATGAACCGGCTAGAATTCCCCAAGGGATTACCGCAATACTCAAAGGCATTCCCGCTAAAACGCCTTTCCATAACTGTGTTCGTCTATCCATTGTTTCACTATCCATATCATTCTTTTCTCTCTTTACATTCGCTATTCAATGTAAGAAGAGTGGAGTCGGTTCGATTGTACAAACTTGCTCGATTTCGCGAACCAATTAAGGTGTCCGATTTAGAGCATTTTAATGTATTGCCCCGGCGTGTAGCCATTGGCCTTTTTGAAGTGTCGATGAAAATGGCTTTGATCATGAAAGCCACACTCTTGCGCTGTATCTGAAATGGTATGTCTTTGTTTCAATAACTTACGCGAAAGCCTTAACCGAGATTGGATTTGATACGCATGTGGCGGAAGACCAAACTCTTTTTGAAAAGAACGCACTAAGTGAAACGGGCTCAATGCCGCCAGTTTAGAGAGTTCTTCTAGAGACACATCGGCTTGTGGAAAGTCATCTAAGAACTCTTTCACTAAGACAAGCTGGCGCTGAGTTTTCCCATCGAGTTGAGGGTTAAGCGGCGATTTTCCGTGTCGGCTAATCAGTTTAACCAACATTCCGTACATCAAGGTTTCTCTTAACAAGCGATTGTCAGATTCATCAATCGTGTTAAAGACTAATCTCAATTGATTGGCGAGTTCAGGATCTTCAACAACCGCTCTTGGGAAGTAAGGCGCCCCGTAATTGGGTAGGTTTAGCTCTTGAGTGATCTTGGCAAGTTGATCTGGGAGTGGATACATGGCTCGATACGCCCAACCGCCTTCAGTGGCAGAGTGACCGCTATGGACTTCGTCGGCATTGACCAGAATAATCGCATTTTGTGGCGCAATATGATGTCCGCCCGTTCGATAGAAACGCTGAGCGCCCTGCTCAATAACCCCAAGCGTATAGCCCTCATGGCTGTGGCGCGAGAAGTTCTGCTTTTCGTATTCAGCATTAAGGGTTTCAAGGCCACCGAGCTCTTCTGTGATCTTATATTCGGCCTTTTCTTTAGAGCGTTTCTTGTTCTCCATAACAATTCCCAAGCCTGTTGATTATCGAGCGACTTATCAGTCTACTCTATAGTCTCTTTCAGCTTTTGTACAAAATTGCGCTTTTGTTTGTTAATACTGTTTTTGTCGTTGGCTTAATAACGCTCTCTAACTGGGAGGAAAGTCTTGGTCTATAAATAGTTGGCGAATAATTGACAATAATTTAATTATACATGCCAATACTGTCTTCAAATCATCGGCAATAGACCTGATACACCATGAAAAATACGCTAATCCTTTTCTTTTTCCTGAGCCTTACAGGCTGTACGCACAATCAATCCAAAGCACTGAGCATGAACTCCTCGTCGGTTAATACATACCCACAATCGATGTCGAACCTGCAACTGTGCGACACCTTGTATTACGGGCGCTCAAGTAACCAGACACTGGCCGCTATTGGCAGTGAATTCAATCGAAGAGGATTATCCAAGAGTTGGTGTGACACCGAAACCAACAAGCTTTATCTAACAAAGACAATTGATTGGGTTGCTGACCAAGTAGAAGACAAAGAAGATTCAGAGGAAGAAGCGTCGGCAGTGGTGTTGCCAGCGAATTAGAACGGGTTAGCAATGTTGTTTGCTTATTAGCCGAGCTACCTAGTCAGGACTAGCCGAACTTACTTTATTGTTCAGGCACATCATTGATATGTTGTGACACACGAACTAGCTTACTGGTTTTAAAACCCATGCTCTGCGCCCGTTCAATCAGCGAGTCTAAGTCTTGTTTGGTGAACTCTGCAGTGCGATACAAGATCTGTAAGGTATTTTTGGTAGGACCCACCAACAAAGCCTGAGTGTAATCTTCATTCAAGAAAATTACCTTTCTCTGCTTCTCATAAGGGCTATTCGCTTCGACTGAAAACCACGCTTCGGTTTGAGAGCCCTTAAATGTTGCGGCTTGTTCTTTGGTCTTCCACTCATTCTTTTTCGCGTTGTAGCCTCGAGTTGTCAGCTTAAGATTACCGTCAGATTCAAATAAAAAGCTAAACGACAAAGAACCGAGCTTTGATTGCAATGGATGCGGGATAAAACAAGCGGAATACCATGTACCAGCGAAGCGTTCGGCATCAAAGTCAGAGGCGGGGATTTTAGACGTAGGTTTACTGCCACGAAACGTAAACAACAGCTTAATCATTAGCATCGCTAATATTTTGTATGTCATGTCACTTACTCTTTATTCGATTGTTATTAGACCCACACCTTCGATCGCATAATCAGTCGACGAATTGGTCTGTTTTTACAAGCTTAGCCAACAAGGTCTGTAACTGCTTGGATTCGTCTTCACTCAACGCACTCTGAAACTGCTCGCTGATACTATCGACCATAGGCTCACAATATTCGGCAAGCTTCTTGCCCTCTTCCGTTAAAGAAAGAAGTTTTACCTTTTTGTTCGTTTCACTCTTGCTGGCCTCAATAAGGTTCAGCTTAATCGCGTTATCAACCAAACGCTTGGTCACAGAGCGATTTCGAAGCAAGTAATTGGTTAACTCTTGCTGAGTGATTTTGCCATGCTTATCTAACACTCGAAGCGCACCAAACATCTCTAGAGAAATGCCCGAAGTGGTGCCCATCTCAGCGGTGACTTGAGCTCGAAACTGTTTGTAAGCAAAGCCCATTAAGAACATAGGATTGCTGTCGAGTGCATCAATTCCGGTGATGGATAATGCTGGTTGATTTTCCATATATAATTCCTTGGCAGACCACTAATAATACCAACACGATGGACATTAACTCTGCACGAAAGTAGGTATCTTGCAAACCAAGATCGGTTGCTGAAACATAGAGTTGCAATGGTAGCATAGTTCCTAACATCGCTTCAGTATGCATACCTCGCACGCCACCACGACTGCCGCTGATCCAAATTGCTATCATGGTCACCAAGCTTGTTAGTCCAATGATATACACCCAATTATAGGAGTGTTGCCCCGCTAACAAGGTTACGAAGACCAACGCCAATGCACAACCACCAACGTGGGCTTGTAAACAGTTTTTCACCACCATTTGATAGTTCATGCGTTCACTTTGCGCAGCCGCAATAATCACAGGCATCATACAGAACGTCGCGGCAATCAAATCGACCATCATCAAAAATGCTAAACCAACTCCAAGCATAACCACATATATCACTCGCTGCTGGTACGTCACAGGAACACTTTGCATTGGCAGCGGCGACATCGCTTTGGGCGGCTTTAAGAACAGCATCACAAATCTCACCACAACCATGGTCGTCACCATGCTCACTGCTATATCGCGAACCCAGTCCGTCATCGGCATTGGGCCATGTTGTGCAAACACAATCACCAAAAACCAATTGAGCAATGGGATGTAGATTTTCCCAAGTTTGGCAGGCGTGTCGGCCCACCTTCTTGCTAAATCAAATACCCATAAACTGATCCCCCAAACCACTGCCGGGTGTGAGGCAAATAACTGATCGACAAGCAGAGCCACACAAGCGACACCCAAGATAGGGAGAAACGCTTTGAGCATACCTCTCACTGAGTAGTCGTTAATCTTGGTCGCCGCCATTACCGGATAAAGAGCGAGGTACGCCGCAACACCTAGCTGTAGCCAAAGTTGAGCCAACATACCCAAAGACACGATAGCGCTGATCCAAGCTACTTCAGACCAGTTAATCGGGCCTCGAACTTCGTTATTCATAATCTGCCTCTTAGGTCGTAAATCGTTATTTCGTCAGTGGGTAGTCAGTTAGTCGATGATTGAAGAGCACAGTTAAACTAGGTAACGAATGCGAGCTAGCACTTCCATCCATGCACTTCCGATCACATCCCAAAACGTCGCTTCAGGCACCACCATCACGCTCACTTTAGAGCCTGAGAACAATGAGTGATCAAGTGACGGCAACGTTACTTGTGTACGCACTTTTTGTTGGTCTCGAATCCAGCGATCATCATTCACGACTTTCGCGAGGCCGCTGTTGTCGCTGCTCGCATCATAGATAGCCAGTTCACGACCTTGAATATTTCCCTCAAACACCTCACCAGGCATTGCATCAAACACCAAACGAACGGTTGTTCCCGCAGTCAGATTTGCACTGCCCTTTTCGTTGAAGTCTGCGTTAATCCAAGCATGCTGGCGATCAACCAAAAACAAAACGGGGCTGCCAGCGCCAACATAGGTTCCTGAGTTAAGGTTGAGATTGCTGATTACGCCATCAACAGGCGCGACGATTGTCGTTTTGTCCAAATCCAATTGCGCCAGTTCAACGCGAGTTCGAGCAACAGCCAAAGCACCGTTGTCGCTGCTTTTCTCAAGCTCAGCTTTTATCTGCTCAATATCGGCTTGCGCAGCTTCGACGGCTTGCTGTCTTACAATCGTGTCCGATCGGCTATCGTCTAGCGTTTCTTGGCTAACAAGTTTTCTCGAAATCAATTGCTGGTTACGCTTCAATTTTCTCTCGGCATTCAGAGCTTCGTGTTGGCGCTGACGTAACGTCGCTTCCGCGCCATGCAAGTGCTGCTTGTTTGCTTCATAGCTTTGCTCTGCTTCAACCAAAGCCGCTTCAGCCTGAGTTAACGCCAATTCAAAACGAGTTGGATCTAAGCGAACTAGCAGTTCCCCTTTTTTTACATCCTGACCATTCTTAACAGCCAACTCCACCACTGGCGCCGACACTTCTGCAGCAATACGGCTGGTTGGAATGTGCAATTGAGCTTGAGTTGTGAACGGCGCAAGGTTGTCACTTGCCACCAAGAAAAGAGCAAACAAGGCACTGGTGCCAAGTGTTAGATAGAGCATCCATTGATACGCTTTATTAGCCATAATGTTTCACCTGCAACAAAATAATGCGCTCATTGTATTGATTTTTGTTTCAGATGCAACATAAATCAAAGGTGAGTATCTTAAAGATCTTGCGAGAAGTACAGCAAGCTACTGTTTATGAAAGATATAAATAGAAATTTAGATAAGAAAAAGTCGTGTAGTTAGTTTGGGAAGCAAGAGTTCCAGAAGTTATCTAATGCCTTTGCTCACAATGATATGCATTAACATTGATATTCTTTAACATTTGATTAACCAACTTATCCATTAAAACTATAAGGAAATAAAAATGAAGTGGATATTTGTTGTATTCGTCAGTGTTTTCTCAGTATTTACTTACGCAAAAGATTGGAAGCAAATCCGATTTACGGTGGAAGGAGCATACCCACCATTCAGCTGGACAACGCAAGATGGTGAATTAGAGGGGTTTGAAGTCGATTTAACCAACGCCTTGTGTGTCGAATTAGAAGTAAAATGTATCATCTCAAAAACTGACTGGGACGGGATTATCCCTTCGCTTTTAAGCCGTAAAAACGATGCAATTATAGCGGCTATGACAATTACCGAAGAACGTGAAAAGAAAGTTAACTTCACGATGCCTTACGCTAAAGTTCCCACTCGTTTTGTCATGGAAAAAGGGCGTGAAATCAATATGGATGACGGCAGCTTAAATGAACTAACAATTGGAGTTCAGTGCGCTACCATTGGTGACAAATACCTTTCCGAGATCTACCCAAATGTAGATATCAAGCGTTATGGATCATTCGACGAAGCCTTTACCGATTTACTCAACGGGCGCCTAGATAGCGTGTTTGGTGGTTCTATGGGACTCAATACGGGCTTTCTTGAAACGGAGCAAGGTAAGGACTACCACTTTACGGGTCCTAAATTTACAGAAGAAAAATGGTTCGGGCGTGGTATTGGTGTCGCGGTACGAAAACAAGATAATGAACTCAAAGATCTTATTGATGACGGTATCCAGCGCTTGATCGACAATGGTCAGCATCAAAAAATCGCAAGTAAGTATTTTTCATACAGCATTTACGAATAGTTTGGTATGCAGTGTGGACTAAACTAATTGCGAACTGTGTTCACTTTAGAAAGCATCAGATAGCAAAAAGCCGCTCATAAAGAGCGGCTTTTTTAATGTCGCTGAAACCAAGTTAGAAATTTATAGTAGAAGTAGTACTAAACATTATACTATTTTGTTTTAAATGCATATTTAGTAGTATTTATTTAGTCGTTATTATCCAAGTTATACTAACGTGTTGGTCAATACATATTCACCAACTTAGCGACTTACTAGAATCCAGCTTAACCCCCTTTGACCCATACTTTCCTCTAACACCGTAAGGTCCTAAGTTGATTTTATGCAAATATTCATGCTCATCCCATCACACTCAGAAAATGAGTGCGGCGTTACAGGATGAAATTCCAGTGATGAACAATGTCAATCCATCACTGGAAATAAGTCTTTAATAGCTCCATGATTATATTCGAAGAACGACTAAGTAATTACTTCTAACCAAAACTCATAGACAGAACCTTAAG
>NZ_JBFRJZ010000059.1:0-34345 GCF_041469125.1 Vibrio sp. 10N.286.51.E5
AAAGCATCTGTAACTGAAGATGGCAAGCTACAAATGTTTGCAGGTAACAACAAAGTTGAAGGCAGTGTTGAATTTTCTGGTGGTCTTGCTGGTGAGTTAGGTATTCAAGCAGGTAAAGACGTAACGGTTGACACTATCGATGTAACATCAGTTGGCGGCGCACAAGAGTCTGTAGCTATTATCGATGCGGCACTTAAGTATGTAGATAGCCACCGTGCTGAGCTAGGTGCTTTCCAAAACCGTTTCGACCACGCTATCAGCAACTTAGACAACATTAACGAGAACGTTAACGCATCTAAGAGCCGTATTAAAGATACCGATTTCGCGAAAGAAACGACTCAGATGACTAAGTCTCAGATCCTTTCTCAAGCTTCAAGCTCGATTCTTGCTCAAGCGAAGCAAGCGCCGAAGTCGGCACTTAGCCTACTAGGTTAATCGATTAAAAGGCCACGTTGGTTATAAGCGCTGTTGATCATAAGCGTTAACGTTAGGCTTCCACAAATTAGCTCGTGGTGAGAGATGAGCGCAGCTTCGGCTGGGTTTTTTATTGCCTGCAATTTGGAGAAGGGGGGAGTTTTGGTGTTGGTCGTTGATTGGAAAGCGAGATTCCCTATCACGCTCGCTCCTCACTGTAGGGAGTGACGGGAATTGGGAAATGATGGTTTCCTCGCTTACTACATCGAAGCAGTCTTTCGTCACCCCAGAATCGAGTAGAATGAGATATCAGGGATCTCTTCTGACTTTATATTCAACACTACGCTCATTAACTTAAATAATGGGGCAACTTTAGCGAATGCCGCTCTATTAATTGAAGCCTGATCACACTTTTCTTTGTTGTTGAAAAGAATACGAAAAAAATCGCATTTTTTATTAAAGCTTCTAATTAAGGGGCCGTTAAAGGGATTGAGAGAAATGATATGTACCAATGTAAGGTGAGAGAGACACTGGTGCATAAACAAATTGACATGTATTTGTGTGAGGTGAGAGTCACATAAGTGCATTAAAAAATGCCTAAAGGAGATCAACTATGGCGATTAATGTAAACACTAATGTGTCTGCAATGACGGCTCAGCGCTACCTGAATAGCGCGGCTGAAGGTACTCAAAAATCAATGGAGCGTTTGTCTTCTGGCTATAAAATCAATAGCGCAAAAGATGATGCTGCAGGCCTACAAATCTCTAACCGCTTAACGTCGCAAAGCCGTGGCCTAGATATGGCTGTGAAAAACGCGAATGATGGTATCTCTATTGCACAGACAGCTGAAGGTGCAATGAATGAGTCAACCAACATTCTGCAACGTATGCGTGACCTTTCTCTTCAATCTTCAAATGGTTCAAACAGCAAATATGAACGTGTTGCGATCCAAGAAGAAGTCTCTGCTCTGAACAAAGAACTTAACCGTATTGCTGAAACAACTTCTTTTGGTGGTAACAAGCTTCTTAACGGAACTTACGGTAGTCAATCTTTCCAAATCGGTGCAGATTCTGGTGAGGCGGTAATGCTTTCTATGGGGAACATGCGCACCGATACTCAAGAAATGGGCGGTAAGAGCTACGGCGTAGAAGAAGGCAAAGATGCTTCTTGGCGTGTAGGTGCTGGTGCTGATCTAACGATTAAGTACAACGATAAATTTGGTGAAGCTCAAGAGTTGTCCATTTCTGCGAAAGAAGGCAACGATATTGAAGAGCTAGCAACTTACATCAATGGTCAAAGCCAAGACGTTAAAGCGTCTGTGGGTGAAGGCGGTAAACTGCAACTTTTCGCTTCAAGCCAAAAAGTTGAAGGTGATGTTGAGTTTGGCGGCAGCCTTGCGGGCGAACTAGGTATCGGTGCTGGTAAAGACGTTACCGTTAACGATATCGACGTAACTTCTGTTGCAGGTGCAAACGAAGCAGTATCTATCATTGATGGTGCTCTAAAATCTGTTGATAGCCAACGTGCTTCTCTAGGTGCTTTCCAAAACCGTTTTGACCATGCAATCAGCAACTTAGACAACATCAACGAAAACGTTAATGCGTCTAAGAGCCGTATCAAAGATACCGATTACGCGAAAGAAACAACAGCTATGACGAAGTCTCAAATCCTACAACAGGCGAGTACTTCTATCCTAGCTCAAGCAAAACAGTCACCATCAGCAGCTCTAAGCTTATTGGGCTAAACTTACCTCGGTAAGTAGCGGTAAACTCTACTCTGGGTAGAGTTTTACTGTTTGGCTCATAAAGGAGGGAGGGAGAGTGTTATGGAAATATCATCCAACGCATCGAACATCCAGCCTTATGGCTCACCTTATGGCATTAAAATTGCAAGCGATGAAGGTAGTAGTGCGTCGAGTCTTTCGCGACTAAAAGAAGCAACATCTTATGACAAGGTAGAGAAATCGAAAGAGGAAGCTACCGAAGCGGCGATTCAATTAGCTCAACATAGACAAGAGTTAAATGATGAAGAGCGAGTCAAAATGGTGGAGAAGGTAAACGAGTTTATCTCCTCTCTCAATAAAGGTGTGGCTTTTAAGGTCGATGAAGAATCTGGGAGAGATGTGGTTACCATTTATGAGACCACAACCGGTGATATTATTCGCCAGATCCCTGATGAAGAAATGCTTGAAATTCTAAGACGCCTAGCAGCCCAAAACTCGAATAGTCGAATATTTGAGGTGAAGGTTTAAGTCGTATTATTGAGGTGATTTAATGAGTTTTGGCCCAATGGGGATTTCGTCTGGCATGGATATCAATTCCATGGTCAGCAAAATTGTTGATTCGGAGCGTGTACCTAAACAGCAACGAATCGACAATGAACGAACGCGAATCGATACCAGCATTAGTGCCTATGGAAGACTCAGAGAATCCCTTGATTCGATGAAAAACCTGATGACAAACTTTCGTCAGGAAAAAGCTTTTGCTGTGCGAACAGTCGAAAGTACCGATGAAGGTCTTGTCTCTGCAACCGCGACTACCGAAGCGATCGCTGGCAAATATGCCATCGATGTGTTGCAGCTTGCCCAAAGCCATAAAGTGGCTTCTGATGTACTGTCAGAGGACATGAAATTTGGCCCAGGTAAGCTGCAGGTTTCGCTTGGTGATGACAGCTTTGACGTGCAAGTTGGCGACAGATCGAGACTTATCGAAGTTGTTCGTGGTATCAACGGTGCAGATAGCAACCCAGGCGTTCGTGCATCTATTATCAACGATGTCGAAGGTCCAAGACTTATTATTGCCTCGAACCAGTCTGGTTCAGATCAGCAGATCAACATTAATGTTGAGTCAGATGCTGCCAATCCCTTAAAAAAACTCGAATACAAAACGCTTGAAGAACGTGTTAAAGCGCTAGAGAAAGCGCGCGTTGCTGCTCAAGATATTCTAGCTCTAACCCCTGCAGGAAAAGCCGTTGAACTCATCGATGAAGTGATCGCTAGCGATGACCCAAATGCGAATGAAACACTCGATAAAGATGGCAATGTCATCCCTGCATCCCAAACCGATTCTACCTCCGTTGCTGACGGAGACTCTAAAAGTCTCAGCTACGGTGAGCAAGCCGCCGCCGACGGCCAAGCCGCCCTAGACGCAGCTCAAGCGGCAAAGTCTGTGATGCCTGAAGATAATATCCCTGGCTGGACTGAAACCGCGTCAGGTACGCTTTTAGATTCTTACTACACACCAGAACTTGAGCTTGATGAAAAAGCGATAGAGAAGGCACCCGATGTGCCGGGGTGGTCAAATGCTGCCTCAGGTACGTTGACGGATTCCTACGTGACACCGAAAGAAGCCCAACAAAAGCTTGAAGCTGAGCAAGCGCGTATCGAAGAGAAGATTTCACAAGAAAAAGCGGAGTTGGCTGAGAAAGTTCAAAAAGGCGAACTCACCGCAGAGCAAGCCAAGAAAATTGAGCGTGCCAAATTAGAACCCGAAGAGCGCGAGCTCTTAGAGAAGGTCGATAAAGCGCAAGCAGATCTTGAACAAGCACAGCAATCTTTTGATACCTATAGTGGAATGACTGAAGTTCAGGCTGGCCAAGATTCTATGGTTGTCCTAGATGGTGTTGCTCAACTCTCTAGTAATAACAATGTGATTGAAGATGCCATTGAAGGTATTGATATTACGGTGAAAGGAAAAACGCCAAAAGATAAGCCGCCGGCAGAAATTGGTGTGGAGTACGACCGTAACAGTGTTCGCCAAGATATCGAATCCTTTGTGAGCTCTTATAACCAGTTCTATCAAGTGTCGAAAGACCTCGCGGGTGTTGATCCAACGACTGGTCAAAAAGGCCCGCTCTCTGGTGACAGTACAGTGCGTAACGCCGACTCCCGATTGAAAGGGGTTTTCTCATCAAGTATCGAAGGTGCGCCAGACAATCTAAAGTCTTTGACTGAATTCGGTATCACCACCACAAGACAAGGCTCGCTAGAAATCAACTACGATATGCTTGACCGTCAACTCAACAATAACTTTGATAAGTTGGGTGAGTTCTTTGGTGGCAACAACGGTTTCGCCAAAAAAGTGGAAGATGCGATTCAAGGTATCACAGGTATCACGGGTTCAATCCGTACTAGAGAAAAGAGCTTGGTCGAGCAAAACTACCGTTTGGTTGATGACCAAAGCGCGCTCGACCGCCGCATGGACAGCCTAGAGAGCCGTACCCACTCTAAGTTCACAGCCATGCAAGATGCGACCAGTAAGATGCAATCTCAGCTGGGCAGTATGATGAATGCGTTGGGCTAATAGATGAATAGCCAGCTACAAGAGCTTTGTGAACTCGATCAACTAATTATCTCTAAACTGGAATTTAGTGAAATTAATGCTGAAGAAATAACGCAGCTTGTCGATAACAGAGAACAGTTATTGCAAAACGTGCTTCAAATAATCGACTCACATCCCGACGTTAAGCAAAGTTCTGAATGGTTTGAAGCCATTACCAGAACCAGAAAATTAGTCGAATTGATGCAGTCTGAGACGAGTCGAGTAGGTAAGACCCTACATAAATACCGTCACGGCGCTAAATCAGTTCAACAATACAAAAAGTTTCTATAGAAGAGGTTTACTATGCGCGGCTCTTTACAGGCATATAAAAAGGTATCAGTGGATAGTCAGCTAACGGCTGCCTCACCGCATAAGATTGTACAAATGCTAATGGCCGGTGCTATCGAGCGTTTGATTCAAGGCAAAGCGGCAATGCAAGCAGGCAACATCCCAGTGAAAGGTGAGCGACTTGGTAAGGCTCTAGATATCATTATTAGCCTACGTAGTTGCCTATCTATGGACGATGGTGGCGATATTGCGAAAAACCTAGATCAACTTTATGAGTTCATGATCACGCAAATTTCTGCGGCAAATCACAAAAATGACCCACAGCCTATTGATGATGTTATCGATATTATTCGCGAAATTAAGAGCGCTTGGGACCAAATTCCGAACGAATATCACAACTTGACGTCCGCTGACGTAGGTATTTAAAGAAAAATTGCAGTTTTAACCAATCTCATATCCCTTAATTGGTTGGTTGCCTTATTTTTTTAATCAAATAAAATAGAAGCCATTAGATAGCCTAATGGCTTTTTTCGTTGCTGATTTCCTAAATTTGTCCACGTAGACCATAATCATTGATACATCTCACTGTTTTATAGACTACGTTGCTCACCGTTTTTCCGCATCGCACCAAAATAAAGGCAATAATTCCTACTTATGCAAGGTTTGGCAAAACTGCTTGTCGTCGACGATAACGCTCAAGATCGTCACAATTTAAGCACAATATTAGAGTTTGTAGGAGAGAGCTGCGAAGTAATCAGCTCTGAACAAGCACGTAAAGTTGACTGGTCACTACAGTGGGCCGGCTGCATTATTGGTACCATTAAAGGTAAAGGCTTCAACGCATTACTGAATGAGAAGCTTGTTCACGCCAATCACATCCCTTTACTGGTGATTGGCAAAAACAATCACCCGGTTGACGAGTTGACTAACTATGTTGGTGAGCTTGAACTTCCTCTTAACTACCCGCAATTAAGTGATGCATTAAGACACTGTAAAGACTTCTTAGGCCGCAAAGGTGTTCAAGTTGTGTCTTCGGCACGCAAGAACACCCTGTTTCGCAGCCTAGTAGGACAAAGTGCTGGCATTCAAGAAGTACGTCACTTAATTGAACAAGTCTCTTCTACGGAAGCGAACGTGCTGATTCTTGGTGAATCAGGTACAGGCAAAGAAGTCGTAGCGCGTAACATTCACTATCACTCTAAACGTCGTTCAGGGCCTTTTGTTCCTGTAAACTGTGGCGCGATTCCACCTGATTTGCTTGAAAGTGAACTGTTTGGTCATGAGAAGGGCGCATTTACTGGGGCGATTACCGCACGTAAAGGCCGTTTTGAATTGGCTGAAGGTGGTACACTGTTTCTTGATGAAATTGGCGATATGCCGATGGCGATGCAAGTTAAGCTGCTACGAGTACTGCAAGAGCGATGCTTTGAGCGTGTAGGTGGCAATAGCACCATACAAGCTGATGTTAGAGTGATTGCGGCAACCCACCGCAACCTTGAAGATATGATCGACGATGATTCGTTCCGTGAAGATCTTTACTACCGCTTAAATGTATTCCCGATTGAAATGCCGGCGCTTCAAGATCGTAAAGAAGATATTCCACTGTTGCTTCAAGAGCTGATGACTCGAATGGAAGCGGAAGGCAGCATGCCTATCTGTTTCACGGCTCGTGCTATCAACTCTTTGATGGAGCATTACTGGCCAGGTAACGTTCGTGAACTAGCGAACCTGGTTGAACGAATGGTTATCTTGTATCCAAACAGCTTGGTTGATGTGAATCACCTGCCAACTAAATATCGATACAGCGATATCCCTGAGTTCCAGCCAGAGTTTAATAGCTTTGGATCTGAAGAGGAGCAAGAGCGTGATGCACTTGCTGACTTATTCTCAGAAGATTTCAGTTTTGATCAGCAAGATGATATTGCCGACAATGCTAATGCGCCTCAAGAGTTACCGCCAGAAGGGGTTAACTTGAAAGAGCTACTCGCGGATATGGAAGTGAATATGATCAATCAAGCGTTGGAAGCGCAGGGCGGCATTGTTGCTCGTGCTGCTGACATGCTTGGAATGCGTAGAACCACTCTGGTTGAAAAAATGCGTAAATATAACTTGCAGCGATAGTGTCCAGTTTTCGATGAAAACGAAAAACTAGCACACACTTTTTAGCTATTTGGTAACTCTAGCTAAGTGAACAGATAAACCATAGTCGAGTTGTTGCTTGCTTAACTATGTGATAAATATAGCAAATAGCCTGACTCGTGTTGTACGTCTCAGGCTGTTTTAGTATTTGAGGCAAATTTTTGACATGCGCGTATCTAACGAACCAGAAAATCAATCACACCTAGATTCTGTTGAACAGCAGGTTGAGCGCTATAAGCAAGTACTCGACGTGATGCCAGCTGGGGTTATCTTGTTAGATACACACGGCGAAGTGAGAGAAGCGAACCCTGAAGCGCATCGTATTCTTGGTGTTGAGTTGGTTGGCGAGAAGTGGTTTTCAGTGATTCAAAGTGCCTTTGACCCAAAAGACGATGACGGTCATGAGATCTCATTGAAGAACGGGCGAAAAGTGCGTTTGGCGATTTCAGCCTCTACCACGGGTCAGCTGATTTTGATTACCGATCTGACCGAGACCCGACTATTGCAGTCTCGCGTGAGTGATCTTCAGCGTTTGTCTTCATTAGGTAGAATGGTGGCCTCGCTTGCCCATCAAGTGCGAACGCCGCTTTCAAGTGCGATGCTGTATGCATCAAACCTTGCCGCGCCAAATCTGCCGCCGGCAACAAAAACGCGTTTTCAATCTAAGCTTATGGATAGATTGCATGACTTAGAGAAGCAAGTGAACGACATGCTGTTGTTTGCCAAAGGTGGTGACAACAAAGTCGTTAAGCCATTTACTGTGGCTGAATTGATCACTGAATTTCACCCTATGGTGGAAGCGGCATTGAAAACTAACCAGATTGATTATTGCCAAGAAGTTGAGGGCGAACAGACTCAAATGTTCGGCAACGCCAATGCTATCGCCTCAGCGTTAAGCAACCTAGTGTTGAACGCGGTTCAAATTGCGGGTAAGGAATCGCAGATCGATGTGTTTTTTAGGCCCGTAAATGGCGAGCTTAAGATATCAGTGCAAGACAGTGGCCCCGGCGTACCGAAAGAGCTTCAAGGTAAAATAATGGAACCCTTCTTTACCACTCGTTCACAAGGTACAGGTCTAGGCTTAGCGGTTGTACAAATGGTATGTCGAGCACATGAAGGCCGACTGGAATTGATATCAGAAGAAGGCGACGGCGCATGCTTTACCATGTATCTACCGCTTGAAAGAAGTGCTTCTTCTGAAGACTAATAAGTTTTAACTGAATTTACACTGGAGAATCCTATGGCTCAAAGCAAAGTGTTAATCGTCGAAGATGATGAAGGTCTACGCGAAGCCCTTGTCGACACACTCGCGCTTGCTGGCTATGAATGGCTGGAAGCGGATTGTGCGGAAGATGCTCTGGTCAAATTAAAATCGAACTCCGTTGATATTGTCGTATCTGACGTGCAGATGGCGGGCATGGGTGGCTTGGCACTATTGAGAAACATTAAGCAGCATTGGCCAAATTTGCCGGTATTGCTAATGACAGCGTACGCCAACATCGAAGATGCCGTTGCTGCAATGAAAGAGGGCGCTATCGACTATATGGCAAAGCCATTTGCGCCAGAAGTGCTGCTCAACATGGTCAGCCGTTATGCGCCTGTAAAGTCGGATGACAACGGCGACGCTATCGTTGCTGATGAAAAAAGTATCAAGCTAATGATGCTGGCTGATAAAGTTGCGAAAACCGATGCCAACGTCATGGTGTTGGGCCCGAGTGGTTCTGGTAAAGAGGTGATGTCTCGCTACATTCACAATGCTTCTAGCCGAAAAGATGGCCCGTTTGTCGCGATTAACTGCGCGGCGATCCCAGACAACATGTTAGAAGCGACCCTGTTTGGTTATGAAAAAGGCGCATTTACTGGCGCTATTCAAGCTTGCCCGGGGAAATTCGAGCAAGCGCAGGGCGGTACAATTCTGTTGGATGAGATCAGTGAAATGGATCTTAGCCTACAAGCCAAACTACTGCGTGTTTTGCAAGAGCGCGAAGTTGAGCGATTAGGTAGTCGTAAGAGCATCAAATTGGATGTTCGTGTATTAGCGACCAGTAACCGAGACCTTAAACAGTATGTTTCTGAAGGGAATTTCCGTGAGGATTTATACTATCGTTTGAATGTATTCCCAATTTCTTGGCCACCACTGTGTGAGCGAAAAGGTGATATTGAGCCTTTAGCTAAGCACTTAGTTGAGCGTCATTGCACCAAACTTGGTATGCCTGTACCGGTTATGTCAGCGCAAGCGATCAGTAAACTCGTCAATTATCCGTGGCCGGGCAATGTTCGCGAATTAGACAATGTGGTACAGCGTGCGTTAATATTGAGCGAACAAGAGAACATCTCTGGTGAGCACATTCTTCTTGAAGGTGTCGATTGGCAAGACGCAAGCAGCCTACAACAAATCGTTGAAGGCACTGACGTAGCTGCGCCAGAAATCAAGCCGATTGCCGAAGCAAACCCAATCAATAAAATCGCGGCTAGCAGCGAAGGGTTAGGTAATGAGCTTAGAGATCAAGAGTATGCGATCATTCTTGAAACCCTGATTGCATGTAATGGTCGACGCAAAGATATGGCTGAAAAACTGGGTATTAGCCCTCGTACACTGCGTTACAAGTTGGCTAAAATGCGCGATGCTGGAATAGATATCCCAAACTGAGGATAGATTAGTAGTGTCAGCTTTCTGACTAGTGTAATACGATATCTAGTCAATTTAATGTGTGGCACGCTAATTGCTCTGTCAATAATATAGCTAAATAGATAGTCATAATTTTGACTCCTGAGGTAGTAGATGAGAATAGATGGTTTACAAGGCGAAATGCAGGCGATGATGGTCGAAGCTGCCAGCGCGCGTCCCGCAGCAACGGGGCAAGCGGTCGGTGCAGATTTTGGCAACATGCTGACTAATGCCATCAATAATGTGAACTCATTACAAAAGACTTCAGGTGATCTTCAAGCTCGTTTTGATAGTGGAGACCAAAGCGTATCCCTATCGGACGTGATGATTGCTCGTAATAAATCTAGTGTGGCTTTTGAGGCGACGATCCAAATTAGAAATAAATTGGTCGAATCGTACAAAGAGCTGATGAATATGCCGGTATAAGTTGGGTAGTTAAATAGTGGCAGATAATAGTCAAACAACAGATTTAACCGTAAGCGATAGCAACGACCACGCACTGATTGCAGGCTCTGAGCTAGACGGAGAAGGGCAAAATCCCGATCTAGGTGAACGCAGTTCATCGAAGTTCGATATGGCTGTCGGTGATCTCGATTTACTTCGTCAGGTCGTCTTAGTCCTTTCTATCTCTATCTGTGTAGCGCTGATTGTGATGCTGTTTTTCTGGGTAAAAGAGCCAGAAATGCGTCCATTAGGGGCTTACGAAACAGAAGAATTGATCCCCGTTCTTGATTACTTGGATCTGCAAAAGATCCAGTACACGCTTGAAGGCAATACCATCTCAGTACTGGCGAGTGAGTACAACTCATTAAAGCTTAATATGGTACGAGCGGGTTTGAATCAAGAGCGAAACGCGGGTGATGACATCCTCATGCAAGACATGGGTTTTGGTGTATCACAACGTTTAGAACAAGAACGCCTTAAATTAAGCCGCGAAAGACAACTTGCCAAAGCCATTGAGCAGATGAAACAGGTGCGTAAAGCTCAGGTTTTATTGGCCCAGCCGAAGCAGAGTGTTTTTGTACGTCATAATCAAGAAGCCTCTGCTTCTGTATTCCTAACTCTAAAAACAGGTACTAACCTCAAGCAGCAAGAAGTTGATTCTGTTGTGGATATGGTGGCAAGTGCCGTTCCGGGAATGAAAACCTCACGTATTACGGTGACCGATCAGCATGGCCGATTGTTGAGCTCAGGCTCTCAAGACCCTATGTCAGCGGCGCGTCGTAAAGAACACGAGTTAGAGCGCAATCAAGAACAAGCGCTGCGTGAAAAAATTGACTCCATCCTGATTCCTATTCTTGGGTTTGGTAACTACACCGCTCAGGTTGATATCCAGCTCGATTTCAGTGCTGTGGAGCAAACCAGAAAACGTTTTGATCCGAATACACCGGCGACTCGAAGTGAATACACCTTAGAAGATTACAACAATGGAAATACGGTGGCGGGTATTCCGGGTGCGTTGAGTAACCAGCCTCCAGCGGATGCCTCAATTCCACAAGATGTGGCTCAGATGAAAGACGGCGCGATGACAGGTCAAGGCTCTGTTCACAAAGAAGCGACTCGAAACTTTGAGCTAGACACCACCATCAGTCATGAACGTAAACAGAGCGGCACGGTTAATCGTCAGACGGTTTCTGTTGCGATCAAAGACCGCCAATCCTTGAACCCAGATACGGGTGAAGTGGTTCATACGCCAATCCCGGCGAGCGAAATCAATGCGATTCGCCAAGTACTGATTGGTACGGTGGGCTTTGATGAAACTCGTGGTGATTTGCTCAACGTATTAAGCATGCAGTTTGCACCTCAAGTAACAGATGTTGTTGCTGATGTGCCAATCTGGGAGCATCCAAACTTCAATGATTGGGTTCGTTGGTTTGCAAGTGCCTTGGTTATCATTGTGGTGGTGTTGGTACTTGTTCGCCCTGCAATGAAGAAACTGCTTAACCCAGCAGCAGACAACGATGAACAGATGTACGGACCTGATGGCATGCCAATTGGTGCCGACGGCGAAACCAGCTTAATTGGTGGTGATATTGAAGGTGGTGAGCTGTTTGAATTTGGTTCAAGTATCGACTTACCAAACCTTCATAAAGACGAGGACGTGCTGAAAGCAGTACGTGCACTTGTAGCGAATGAACCAGAGCTAGCAGCTCAAGTAGTTAAGAATTGGATGGTAGATGGCTAACGAAATAGTTCCACAACAAACTGAAGGCGGTGAAGTGCTTGATGTCTCTAGCGTGGATATCGGCTCTATCTCAGGCGATGAGCGCGCTGCGATCTTGTTGCTCAGTTTAAATGAAGAAGATGCTGCTGGTATTATTCGTCACCTAGAGCCAAAGCAGGTTCAGCGTGTGGGTAGTGCGATGGCGCGAGCTACAGACCTATCCCAAGAGAAAGTAGGCGCTGTGCACCGTGCTTTCTTAGATGATATTCAGAAGTACACCAACATTGGTATGGGCAGCGAAGACTTCATGCGTAATGCGTTAGTTGCTGCTCTGGGTGAAGACAAGGCGAATAACCTTGTTGACCAAATCCTTCTCGGCACAGGTTCGAAAGGTTTGGATTCGCTTAAGTGGATGGATCCTCGTCAGGTGGCGAGCATTATCATCAACGAGCACCCTCAAATTCAAACTATTGTGTTGTCGTACCTCGATGCCGATCAATCGGCTGAGATCCTGTCTCAGTTCCCAGAGCGAGTTCGTCTGGATCTGATGATGCGTATTGCCAACCTTGAAGAAGTTCAACCTTCGGCGCTTGCTGAACTGAATGAAATCATGGAGAAACAGTTCGCGGGTCAAGCGGGTGCTCAAGCTGCCAAAATTGGTGGCCTGAAAGCCGCGGCTGAGATCATGAACTACATGGATAACAACGTGGAAGGCGTCTTGATGGATCAAATCCGTGACCAAGACGAAGACATGGCAACACAGATTCAAGATCTGATGTTTGTCTTTGAAAACCTTATTGAAGTTGATGACCAAGGTGTTCAACGACTACTACGTGATGTTCCACAAGATATTCTACAGAAAGCACTTAAAGGTGCGGATGAAGGTCTACGTGAGAAGATCTTCAAGAACATGTCTAAACGTGCTGCCGATATGATGAGAGACGATATTGAGGCGATGCCGCCAGTCAAAGTCTCTGATGTTGAAGCGGCTCAGAAAGAGATTTTGGGTATCGCGAGGAAGATGGCAGACAGTGGCGAAATTATGCTGTCTAGTGGCGCCGACGAGTTCCTTTAATACAGAAATCTCAAAAGCCCCACACTGTTGGGGCTTTTCTTTATCCAATCTCGAACCACAGATTAACTCAGTTTAACTGCTTGAATTCACAATACAGTTAAGTCACTCATAGATAGGTACTGATATGTCAGGTGATAGAAAACGCGGCTTCCTTCGCCCTGAAGAAGATAATACGGTTGCCCAACCTCAGAAATGGGGGCTGCCTGACTACACCTCTGACGTGAGCAAACAAGCCAAAGAAACCGCTTTTAACTACGACCCTAGTTGGATGCCAACGGTTGAAGAAGCCATTGAAGATGAAGAGCTGGTTCTGACTGAAGAGCAAATCGAGCTGATTAAACAAGGCGCTTATCAGGAAGGGCTGCATCAAGGCCAAGAGGCGGGCTTTAAGCAAGGCTATGAAAAAGGCAAAGAAGAAGGTTTTGCTGCCGGTCACGAAGAAGGCAACGAAGCCGGCAAGCTTGAAGGCGTAACCGCGGGTCAAGAGTACATTCAACAGCAGGTGGCCGTCTTCATGGGGCTGGCAAACCAGTTCGCTCAACCATTAGAGTTGATGAACGCTCAGGTGGAGAAGCAATTGGTCGACATGGTGCTTACGATGGTCAAAGAAGTGGTTCATGTTGAAGTGCAAACCAACCCACAAATCATATTAGATACCGTTAAAGAATCGGTAGAGTCGTTGCCGATTTCTGGTCACGCAATCACATTGAAACTCAATCCGGAAGATGTGGCGATCATTCGCTCTGCGTATGGCGAGACTGAATTGGACTGCCGTAATTGGACGCTGGTCGCAGAGCCAGCACTCAACCGTGGTGATGTACAAATTGAAGCGGGTGAGTCGAGCGTTAACTACCGCATGGAAGATCGTGTAAAGAACGTTATTCAAAATTTCTGCGGCGCAAATCGTCACCAAGGTCATGAGTAATGCTTGAGTTAGCGAATCGTCTCAGTCAGTACAAAGTCGAGGGGCTAAAATCGCGACCAATTGCCTCTGGTAAATTAGTACGCGTTGTTGGCTTAACGCTTGAAGCGACCGGCTGTAAAGCGCCAATCGGCAGTTTGTGTTTAGTCGAAACCATGTCTGGTCAGATGGAAGCCGAAGTCGTCGGTTTCTCTGGCGATAACCTATTTTTGATGCCGAGTGAGCAAATCACCGGGATCTTACCTGGCGCTCGCGTCACGCCAATGACTACCGAAAGTGGTATCCCTGTTGGAATGGAACTGCTCGGTCGAGTGATCGACGGCGTAGGTAATCCACTCGACGGTTTAGGTCCAATCTATACAGAGCAACGCGCTTCATTTAATGCGGAGCCAATCAACCCGTTAGCTCGTAAACCGATTTCTGAACCACTCGATGTCGGCTTGAAAGCCATTAATGGTTTGCTAACCGTGGGTAAAGGGCAACGTATCGGTCTGTTTGCTGGCTCTGGTGTCGGTAAATCCGTAACTCTGGGCATGATGACTCGAGGCACAACTGCGCAAGTAGTGGTCGTAGGCCTAATCGGTGAGCGTGGACGAGAAGTTAAAGAATTTATTGAAGAGATTCTTGGTGAAGATGGCCGTAAGCGTTCGGTTGTTGTTGCCGCTCCTGCCGACTCATCACCATTGATGCGCTTAAAAGGCTGTCAAACCGCGTTGGCTGTCGCCGAGTACTTCCGCGACCAAGGCTTAGATGTTCTGCTACTCATGGATTCATTGACCCGTTTTGCTCAAGCTCAGCGTGAAATTGCTCTGTCTGTGGGTGAGCCGCCAGCAACCAAAGGTTATCCGCCATCAGTCTTCGCTAAGCTTCCTGCGCTGGTGGAACGAGCAGGTAACGGCAATGATGAACAAGGTTCAATTACCGCTTTCTTTACCGTGTTAACCGAAGGCGATGACCTCCAAGATCCGATTGCCGATGCATCGCGAGCGATTCTCGATGGTCACGTTGTGTTGTCGCGTGAAATGGCTGATGCCGGTCATTATCCTGCGATTGATGTTGAGAAATCCGTCAGTCGTGTTATGCCGCAAATCACCACTGAAGAACATGTCTTGATGTCGAAAGCGGTAAGGCAAGTGCTGTCTATCTGCCGTAAAAACCAAGATTTGGTGTCGATTGGTGCTTACAAGCCAGGAACGGATCCAGCAATCGATAGTGCCTTCACGTTGAAACCAAAACTGGATGAGTACTTGCAGCAGAAGATGAAAGAGACCGTCCCATACGACATGTGCGTCAACATGTTGAAACATGTATTGGGTGGCTAACGGGTGAATAAGGTTAGTCATGGATAACGCATTAGAATTTTTGCTCGATCAAGCCAAAGATCAAGAGAACCAAGCGGTACTTGCGCTCAACAAAGCGAACTCTGAGCTGCAAGGCTACTATGAGCAGGTTGCGCAGATTGAAAAGTATCGACTGGATTACTGTCAGCAGCTCGTTGACCGCGGCAAGGCAGGCTTAACGGCGAGCCAATATGGTCACTTGAACCGCTTCTTAACTCAGTTGGATGAAACATTATCCAAACAGAGAGAAGCCGAGCACCACTTTAAAAATCAAGTCGACAACTGCCAAAGCTACTGGATGGAGTTACGCAAAAAACGTAAATCCTACGAGTGGTTGATGGAGAAAAAGCAGAAAGAGAAAGCAAAGCTGCAAGATCGAAGAGAACAAAAGCAAATGGATGAGTTTTCGACTCTGTTATACAGCCGAAAGAAGATGTGATCCTAAGCCACGAATGACGTCAGTGCTGTTCTCTATATTGTGAAAACCGAACTTATAGGCATGTTTCTTGCTCCGTTTTATATAAAATTGCGCGTTATGCCCACCAAAGGCATGAAAAGCATCCGACTTTCTTTTTGTTGCCTGATTCATGGCAGCAAAGCTAGTAGATAGAGCTTGTATATATGAATGTTAGTCTTTCCTCAAATTCAGCGACCAACAAAATGTCATCGTTGTTGGACACCGGTTCTGCCTCTTCCAAGGTAGAAGAAACCGGCGACTCTAAAGGTTTCTTTGAGTCCTTTAAAGAAGCGCTCGGCTTTGAAGAAAGTGACAGTAAAGTCGCAGCAAAAGACACAGAAAGCACTGCGAAACCTGATACTAAACAGACATCTACCGAAGGTGAAGCGTCAGCCGAAGCGAACAAAGGTGATTCCGCTGAATCAAAGGCTACTGACGAAGTGAGCGAAGCGCAAAGCAAGCAAGCAGCTTCAGAAGTAGAAGGCGAGAAAGCTGCTGATAAAACATCAGCAGAGGCTGCGTCTGGATCTGAGGCTCAGCTCAAAGCCAATTCGGGCACTGATAGCACTGTCGCTGATAAGACTGTTGCAGATAAGGCAGATGGTAAAGATGCGCAGGATACGACTAACGAGTCTAAAGAACATATTGCTCAATCCCAAACTCAGGGTCCATCAGCGGTAGATGGTGCTACGCAGGCATCGCAAGCCAATGCAGCGATGAGCGAAGGCAATAAATTGCTTGGTCAATTGGATGAGGCAAACAAAACCCTAAATCAAGCGCCAAACGGCAAAGGCTTGCCTCAGCAAGGTCAGGTAGAACAAGCCCAAGGTAATATCACCGGTGCTTCTGTTGCAGGAGTTTCCGTTACGGATAAGGCGACACAACAAGCTAAGGCTGCGAACAGTGCGTCTGGTGAACCCACTGCTATCGATTGGGATAATACGGATTCAAGCGAAACTAAAGCCTTAGCTGCGGCAGCATCAACAGCAGCTGTAGCGACGGCTACACAACAAGTGTCAGCGCAGGCCGCTTCTCAATCAGCAAACAATGCTCTTACGGACAAGGCGGCAATGCTGCACGCCAATAATGCACATGCAGCCCAACAGGCCGCAGCTCAACAAGCTAATGTGGCTTCACCTCAGCAGCAAGCAACGTTGGATCCAGCTTTAACCGCGCAAGGAATGGCGATGAATGCAACGCCAGCTGCCACAAAAGCAGGCTCAACTGATACGCTTCTTAAAGCGGGCGCCGGTGCAGCAGCACTGTCTGGTTTGGGTAAAGCGGATGCTAAAGAAGATTCTAAAGATTCGACCTTTGCTCAGCAGATCGCTTCAGCGGCTAGTGCACAAGGTACGGTAACGGTGGGTTCAGCACCTACGCGAGCTGAAATTCAAGCTGCTCAACAAGCGCCCTTACAGCTCACCAAAGAGCTAGCCAATGAGCAAGTGGCTGAAAAAGTACAAATGATGATGTCTAAGAACCTTAAGAACTTGGACATTCGTCTCGACCCACCAGAATTGGGCCAAATGAAAATCCGCATGACCATGAATAATGACGTGGCAAACGTGCACTTTACCGTGAGTAATCAGCAAGCGAGAGATGTGATTGAACAAACCTTACCTCGCTTGAGAGAGATGCTTGCTCAGCAAGGTCTGCAGCTTGCCGATTCGTCTGTTCAACAACAGAACTCCGGTCAGGGACAAGATAGATACAACAATGGTGAGCAACAATCCGGCGCTAACCGCACAAATGATACGCAAGGTGATGAAAACCTTGATAGTGGCAGCAATCTTGAATTGAATGTCGCATCAAAGCGTGATGGAATTAGTTATTATGCCTAATATCAGGCTAAGAACGCTTGGTTAATAGAAAAAACCAGTTAATAAAAAGAACCATCAGTTAATCGCAAGAACAGGAAGTTAGAGTAAGATATGGCCGAAGAACAAGATGCACCTAAAGGGAAGAGCAAGCTCCTTATAATTATTATTGCCGTAGTTGTGTTACTGCTTGGTATAGGTGGTGCGCTGTACTTTTTCTTAGGTTCTGACGATAGCGCCTCTGAATCTCAGTCTCAGCCAGCAACGGCTGTGGTCGCTGCAGAGCCGGTTATGTATGTTAATATTCCTCAGCCCTTCTTGTTTAATGTGACAGGTGACAAAAAAGATCGCCTAGTTCAGATAAAAGCACAGCTCATGGTACGTGGCAGTAAGAATAAAGACCTGGCTCGTTACCACTCTCCACTTGTAGAAAGTACGCTACTGGCCACGTTCGCTTCGGCAACGGTTGATCAATTGCGCTCACCAACAGGCCGCGTGGAACTGCGTAATAAGGCAACAGAAGATATTAAAGCAAGCCTGGCTCAAGCTGTTGGCCAGCCTGTGATTGAAAAAGTGTTATTCACTGACTTCGTAATTCAATAGGTAATTTGTGACCGATTTATTAAGCCAAGACGAAATTGATGCGCTGTTACATGGCGTTGATGATGTTGAAGAAGTTGAAGATGTCTTAGAAACCGAAAATGACAATGCGGTCAATTTCGACTTCTCATCTCAAGATCGAATCGTCCGTGGTCGAATGCCGACCCTTGAACTTATTAACGAGCGCTTCGCACGTCATATGCGTATCAGCTTGTTTAATATGTTACGTAAAACGGCTGAAGTGTCGATCAACGGCGTACAGATGATGAAGTTTGGTGAGTACCAAAACACATTGTATGTACCCACCAGTTTAAACATGGTTCGTTTCCGTCCATTGAAAGGTACGGCACTCATCACCATGGAAGCTCGTCTGGTTTTCATTCTCGTAGAGAACTTTTTTGGCGGTGATGGTCGTTTCCACGCCAAGATTGAAGGTCGTGAATTCACGCCTACTGAAAGACGAATCATTCAGTTACTGCTGAAAATTGTTTTTGAAGATTACAAAGAAGCTTGGTCGCCAGTGATGGGGGTTGAGTTTGAATACTTGGATTCCGAAGTGAACCCAAGTATGGCGAACATTGTGAGCCCAACCGAAGTGATTGTTGTGAGTTCGTTCCACATTGAAGTGGATGGCGGTGGTGGTGACTTCCACGTTGTCATGCCTTACTCCATGGTTGAGCCGATCCGTGAACTGCTTGATGCGGGTGTTCAATCAGACAAAATGGAAACCGATGTTCGTTGGAGCACCGCACTGCGTGATGAGATCATGGATGTGCCCGTCAATTTCCGTGTGAACTTGTTAGAGCAAGACATCTCCCTGCGAGATCTGATGGAGCTGCGTCCTGGTGACGTTATCCCCATGAACATGCCTGAGCACGCGACGATGTTTGTCGAAGAACTGCCAACGTATCGTGTGAAAATGGGACGTTCAGGTGAAAAACTTGCGGTACAGATTTCGGAAAAAATTCGAAGACCGAGTGTGGTCAAAACTGATCTCGCTTTTCTAGGTAAAGACTTAATGTCTGAACTCGAAAACAGCGATGATGACGACGAATAGTAAAATAGATAAAAGTATAGGAATTGGTAATGGAACCTAGTGAAGATCAAAAGCTAGCAGACGAATGGGCTGCAGCACTTGGTGAAGATCCTTTAGCGCCGTCAATTGATGTTGATGATGTGCTTGCGGCACCACTTGATGAGCTAACCGATTCATCATCTCCGATTTCTGAAGATGAGCGTCGTAAGCTGGATACCATTATGGATATTCCAGTGACTATTTCGATGGAAGTTGGTCGCTCTCAGATCAGTATTCGTAACTTACTCCAATTGAACCAAGGCTCGGTTGTTGAGCTTGATCGAATTGCTGGTGAGTCACTAGATGTGATGGTTAACGGTACTCTGATTGCTCACGGTGAAGTGGTTGTAGTAAATGACAAATTTGGTATTCGTTTGACTGACGTTATTAGCCAAACAGAACGAATTAAGAAGCTGCGTTAATGAGCTTTTTGTCTCAAAGACTAGCGGGCTCTTCTCTCGGAATGACAGGTTTGTTACGAGGAATCTTGGGAGTAGGGCTATTAACGGTTCCTTCCATTGCTTTTGCAGCAACACCGCCTTCTCTCGATTTAGCGACCACCTTTGGGTCGCTAATTTTCGTTATAGCCTTCATTTTATTTATTGCTTGGCTACTCAAGCGAATGCAAGTACCTGCGATGTCGAATCAACAAGGTTTGGCGATTGTTAGGCAAATCCCTGTTGGTACTAAAGAGCGCATCGCTATTGTGCAAGCGGGTGATGAACAGTTCTTGGTAGGGATTACCACACAATCGATTCAGCTGATCTCTAAGCTTGATAAACCTCTTACTCAGGAGATGCTGGAAAAAAGTACATTTTCAAGTCAGCTTTCCCAGCTAATAAAAAAAGATGCAAACAAGTAACGGACTTTTGAACTCATCTTACTTTCACCAAGCCGGAGTTTTCCGAACGGTGAAAGTGTGGTTGGTTCAGCTTACTCTCCTATGCTCAATCATATTCAGTGTGTCGGTATTTGCACAAGCTGAAGACGGCACCGTCATTCCTGCGAATACCGCTGGCTCGGAATCGGTGACTATCAGCACGATGGAACAAGACCAAGCCAAATCGACAACCATGACCACGGGCAGCTTAACTGGCAATGGTGGCGGCATACCTGCCTTTACCATGACAACCAATGCCAATGGCGGTGAAGACTACTCGATTAACCTGCAAATTCTCGCGTTAATGACCATGCTTGGCTTCTTGCCGGCGATGGTGATTTTGATGACATCGTTCACTCGTATTGTGGTAGTGATGTCTATCTTGCGTCAGGCGATGGGTCTACAACAAACACCGTCTAACCAAGTCATTATTGGTATTGCGATATTCTTGACCTTCTTCATCATGTCGCCAGTGATTAACCAAGTGAACGAACAAGCAGTTCAGCCATATCTTAATGAACAGATCTCGGCACGACAGGCATTTGATGTTGCCCAAGAACCGATTAAATCCTTCATGCTTAAACAGACTCGAATCAAAGATCTTGAAACCTTTGTTGAGATTTCTGGTGCGGAAGTGACTAACCCTGAAGATGTTTCGATGGCGGTTCTGATTCCAGCATTTATCACATCGGAATTAAAAACGGCTTTCCAAATCGGCTTTATGCTGTTTTTGCCGTTCTTAATCATCGACTTGGTGGTGGCATCGGTATTGATGGCTATGGGTATGATGATGTTGTCACCGATGATTGTATCGCTCCCGTTTAAGTTGATGCTGTTTGTTCTGGTTGATGGCTGGAACTTGATACTCTCCACACTCGCCGGCAGTTTTGCCTTGTAGCTGGGGGAATAATGAATCCTGAAATATTCGTAGAGTTGTTCCGAGATGCCCTTTGGATGGTATTAATCATGGTTTGCGCCATCATTATTCCTAGCCTGTTGATCGGTTTGGTTGTGGCTGTTTTCCAAGCTGCGACCTCAATCAACGAACAAACCCTAAGTTTCCTGCCGCGTTTGATCGTAACTTTGTTGGCGTTGATGCTATTCGCACACTGGATGACCCAGATGATGATGGAGTTCTTTTTTGAGCTCATCGAACGCTTGCCGCAAGTTCTGTATTAAACCGATATGGAATACCCAACGAGCCTTGTACTAGAGTGGTTAGCCAATTATTTTTGGCCATACACTCGCATCTCAGCGATGCTGATGGTGATGACGGTAACAGGGGCACGCTTCGTGTCGCCGCGTATTCGTCTGTATTTAGGCTTGGCGATCACTTTTGCGGTGATGCCTGCGATTCCGGCCGTTCCCAAAGAGATTGAACTTCTGTCCTTTCAAGGCTTCCTGACTGTCTTTGAACAGATCGTGATTGGCGTGGCCATGGGCTTTGTTACCCAGTTCATGATTCAAACCTTCGTCATGCTCGGCCAGATCTTGGGTATGCAATCGAGCTTGGGTTTTGCCTCAATGGTCGACCCGGCTAACGGGCAAAACACGCCGGTACTTGGTCAACTGTTCATGCTGCTTGCGACCATGTTCTTCTTGGCGACCGATGGTCACTTGAAAATGCTGCAGCTGGTGGTGTTTAGTTTTAAGACCTTGCCGATTGGCAGTGGATCGTTGACCTCTGTTGATTTTCGAGAGCTCGCATTGTGGCTCGGTATCATGTTCAAAACGGCATTGGCGATGTCCTTGTCGGGCATTATCGCGCTGCTAACGATTAACCTCTCTTTTGGTGTAATGACGCGTGCGGCACCTCAGTTAAACATCTTTTCTTTGGGTTTTGCATTTGCGCTACTCGTGGGTCTGTTGCTTTGTTGGTACATCCTTGGCGGCTTATATAGTCACTATGAGCTATTTTGGATGCAGGGCGAACAACAGATATGTCGTCTAATCCGGTTAGATTGCTAGGAGACTGAAATGGCAGAGTCAGACGGTCAAGAACGCACAGAAGACGCCACGCCCAAACGCTTGCAACAGGCCAAAGAGAAAGGGCAGGTTGCAAGGTCAAAAGAGCTAGCGTCAGCGTCGGTACTTATTGTCGGTGCAATTGCATTAATGTGGTTTGGCGAATCGATGGCGAAGGCTTTGTTCGAGGCCATGCAACGTCTGTTCTCTTTGAGTCGCGACGAAATTTTTGACACTAACAAACTCCTAGAAATCGCTGGTGGTGCACTGGTGAACCTGCTGTTCCCGCTGTTTTTGATACTGATAACCTTGTTTGTTGCTGCCGTCATCGGCGCTGCGGGTGTCGGTGGGATTAACTTCTCAATGCAAGCAGCAATGCCTAAGGCGTCTAAGCTCAACCCACTCAGTGGCATCAAGCGTATGTTTGGCCTGCAAAGCTGGGTTGAACTGCTCAAGTCTATTCTTAAAGTAGCGCTCGTATCGGGGATGGCGATTTATCTGATTCAAGCCTCTCAGCATGATTTAATGCAGCTGAGTATGGATGTGTACCCACAGAACATCTTCCATGCCTTGGATATCTTGCTCAATTTCATCCTGTTGATCAGTTGCTCGCTGCTTATTGTGGTGGCGATTGATATCCCGTTCCAGATCTGGCAACACGCCGATCAATTGAAGATGACCAAACAAGAAGTCAAAGACGAATTCAAAGACACTGAAGGTAAGCCGGAAGTGAAAGGCCGAATTCGTATGCTTCAAAGGGAAGCGGCTCAGCGTCGCATGATGGCAGACGTTCCTCAAGCGGATGTGATTGTGACCAACCCGGAACACTTTTCAGTGGCGCTGCGCTATAAGCAGAATCAAGACAAAGCACCAATTGTGGTTGCTAAAGGTGTCGACCACATGGCGATGAAGATCCGAGAGATTGCGCGTGCAAACGACATCTATATAGTTCCAGCGCCGCCATTGGCGAGGGCGCTTTATCACACCACTGAGCTAGAACAACAAATTCCTGACGGTCTGTTTACGGCAGTTGCACAAGTGCTTGCATATGTTTTCCAGCTTAAACAGTACCGAAAACGAGGTGGTGAGCGACCAAAACTGCAAGATTCTAATATGCCGATCCCACCTGATTTACGTCATTAGATCAATTGCTTGAGCTCTGCGTGATGAACCCTGATAATAGCGAGCTAGCTAATCTTCCTTTTATAGAGGTGATGGCGATAATTTGACGTGAGATGTTGGTACAGTGTTTGCTGTAGTAGCCTGAACATTATAAGCCCATAGCAAACAGCCCTGACTAAGACCTAATCCACTTGTTCAGAGAGCTACAACATAGCGAAACTGTCTAGATTTATGAAATTCTCCCTGCCTTTTGCGGACAAGCTACCTAAAATCCCTAATCGTGCCATGCCTGCGATTGGTGCACCTATTATGGTACTTGCAACGCTTGCTATGGTGGTGTTGCCCATTCCAGCTTTCTTGTTGGATATGTTCTTCACCTTCAACATTGCACTGTCTATGGTTGTGCTACTGGTCTCGGTATATACCCGCAGGCCTTTAGACTTCGCTGCATTCCCGACCGTCCTGCTGATTGCGACTCTACTTCGATTGGCCTTGAACGTTGCTTCGACACGTGTGGTATTGCTCCATGGTCACGAAGGTGGCGACGCGGCAGGTAACGTGATTGAAGCCTTCGGTAACGTGGTTATCGGTGGTAACTATGCGGTAGGTCTAGTGGTGTTCTTGATTCTTATGATCATCAACTTCATGGTTGTAACCAAAGGTGCGGGTCGTATCTCGGAAGTAAGCGCGCGTTTCACGTTAGACGCCTTACCGGGTAAACAGATGGCAATCGATGCCGACTTGAACGCAGGTTTGATCGACCAAGACCAAGCGCGTCTGAGACGTTTTGAAGTCACCAAAGAAGCTGACTTCTACGGTTCGATGGACGGTGCTTCTAAGTTTGTTAAAGGCGATGCGATCGCTGGTATCTTAATCTTATTCATCAACATCATTGGTGGCTTGAGCATTGGTATGGCTCAGTTTGATCTTGGTTTTGGTGAAGCAATCGAAATCTACACGCTACTGACTATCGGTGATGGTCTGGTTGCACAAATTCCATCTCTATTACTGTCTATTGCAGCTGCGATGATGGTAACGCGCCAAAATACTGATGAAGATATGGGTGAGCAACTTGTCTTCCAGATGTTCGACAATCCAAAAGCCTTGATGATCACCGCCGCCATCCTTGGCATCATGGGTATTGTTCCGGGTATGCCACATTTCTCGTTCTTGAGCCTTGCCATCGTTGCAGGCGCGGGGGCGTATTACATCGATAAAAAGAACAAGAAGAAGGCGGAAGAGCCTAACCTTCCGGCGACAGTTGAAGCGAATGGAGAAGTAGGCTCTCAGAAGGAGCTCTCTTGGGATGATGTTCAACCTGTCGATATTATTGGTTTAGAAGTGGGTTACCGTTTAATTCCTTTGGTTGATAGAGACCAAGGTGGTGAATTGCTTGAACGCGTTAAAGGTGTGCGTAAAAAGCTGTCTCAAGACTTTGGTTTCTTGATCCCAGCGGTACACATTCGCGATAACCTAGAACTGACACCAAACAGCTACCGTATTACCCTGATGGGTGTTGCTGTGGGTGAAGCTGAGATTAAGCCAGACATGGAGCTCGCGATTAACCCGGGCCAAGTCTATGGCATGATCGATGGCGAGCCGACGATTGACCCTGCCTTTGGCCTTGAAGCGGTTTGGATTCGTGAAGAGCAGCGTGAACACGCACAAGCTCTAGGTTATACCGTTGTAGATTCTTCTACAGTACTGGCGACACACCTTAGCCAGCTGCTAACCAACAACGCATCGCAGCTCATTGGCCACGAAGAAGTTCAGAACTTACTTGAGATGCTCAGCCGCTCAACACCTAAGCTGGTGGAAGGTTTTGTACCGGATCAATTGCAGTTGGGTGTGGTTGTGAAAGTGCTACAGAACCTGCTGAATGAAGCGATTCCAATTCGTGACATTCGAACCATAGTCCAAACTTTGTCGGAGTATTCAGGTAAGAGTCAAGAACCTGACATACTTACTGCGGCGGTTCGCATCTCATTGAAACGATTAATTGTTCAGGAAATCAATGGTATAGAGCCCGAGTTACCAGTGATAACCTTGATTCCTGAGCTGGAACAAATCTTGCATCAAACCATGCAGGCATCCGGCGGAGAATCTGCTGGTATTGAACCTGGTTTAGCCGAACGTTTACAGACCTCTCTCAGCCACGCTACACAAGAGCAAGAGCTGAAAGGTGAGCCCGCGGTACTATTGACCTCTGGCGTGTTGCGTTCGACTCTGGCTAAGTTCGTGAAGAACACGATCCCAAGCTTACGAGTCTTGTCTTACCAAGAAATACCGGACGAAAAGCAGATACGTATAGTACAAGCTGTTGGTAATTAAGCCGCCTAATTAGAACGGACAATCGAATTGAAAATTAAACGATTTTTTGCAAAAGATATGCGAACGGCTCTGCTCCAAGTTAAAGAAGAACTTGGTTCAGAAGCGGTGATCATGTCTAACAAAAAGGTCGCAGGTGGCGTGGAAATTGTTGCCGCTATTGATGGCGAATCCAGCCCGTCGACAGCGAGCCAGAGATTAAATAAACCTCAGCAGCCTGCACAAAGCCAATATACGCAAATGGCCGCGCCCGCAGCTCCTGCTGGGCGACGTCAACTAGACGATGACAAGGTTAGCCTACAGTCGAATGTTGAAGGTGGACGCTCAATGACTAAGCGCTTTGCGAATATGCTTAAGCAATACAGTCATGGCGCCGATGATGAGCCACAGCATCGTGCAGAAAATGAAGATTCATTGTCAGCATTGCTCAATCGCCAATCAAGCACGGGCCATAAGCCTCATAGTCATCAGACTCAAAGCAATTTGCAGTCTCATGGCCATCAGCAATCTCACGGTAACCAACAGTCTCACGGAAATCTTGATTCTGCATTTGCTCGTGAAACGGGTTTGTCTAAGTTGATTGCTGAAGACCGCAGAGTAGAGCGCCCGACACCTCGCTTGGATCCTACCCGTTATGATCGTGGTCGAGAGAACACTCAGTCCAAAGGTTCTGATACTGAAATGGAAACGATGCGCGAAGAGATGACCTCAATTCGTCGTCTGTTAGAGCATCAAGTTTCTGGGTTGATGTGGCAAGAAGTTGAGCGCCGTGAACCACTGAGAGCCATGCTTATTAAGCGCCTTGAACGTATGGGTGTATCTGCAGAGCTTGCCGATCAAATGGCTTGCTACATTCCTGAAGATACTAAACCTGCACGTGCATGGAAGGCTCTGTTAGCTCTGGTTGCTGACCAAATCTCCGTTACACAAAAAGATATTTTAAAACGCGGCGGTATTGTGGCTCTACTTGGCCCAACCGGCGTGGGTAAAACAACGACTGTTGCAAAGCTAGCTGCACGTGCTGCCATGGAATATGGCGCTGATAACGTCGCACTAGTGACAACTGACACATATCGTATAGGTGCACATGAGCAGTTATCGATCTACGGCCGAATTATGGGTTGTCCTGTAAGAGTTGCTAAAGATTCTAGCGAACTGGCCGATGTAATATATCAGTTACGTAATCGTCGCCTGATTCTGGTCGATACTGCAGGCATGGGACAACGAGATGTTCGCCTATCTGAGCAGTTAGACACATTGATGCAAGAGAGTGGTTCCGTTATCAATAGCTACCTTGTGTTGCCTGCAACCGCGCAACGCAAAGTGCTGCAAGAAACAATTGAACACTTTAGAAGAATCCCGTTGTCGGGATGCATCATGACTAAGCTGGATGAATCCCTAAGTCTAGGTGAATTCATCAGTGTCGTAATACAAAATGCATTACCAGTTGCTTACATAGCAAATGGTCAACGAGTTCCTGAAGATATCGTTATAGCTCAGCCAAAGTACATGATTGCTAAGGCTAATGAGCTATTAGAAAAATCTACAGAGAATGAACCTCATTACTGGAATAGCGATTCTGAAGGGCTCTAGGCGGCGGATAAATATGAATGAAAATATGATACATGACCAAGCTAGCGGCCTCCGTCGCTTAACCAAGCCTTCACTCACAAAAGTTATCGCTGTAACCGGTGGTAAGGGAGGCGTTGGTAAATCTAATGTGACGTTAGGTATGGCTATTTGCATGGCGCGCCAAGGCAAAAAAGTCATGGTGCTAGATGCCGATTTAGGACTAGCGAACGTCGATATCATGCTAGGTATTCGTTCTAAACGAAACCTTGGGCATGTGTTGGCTGGCGAATGTGAACTTAAGGATGCGATTGTCGAAGGGCCGCACGGAATTAAAATTATTCCAGCGACATCGGGCACTCAAAGCATGACTGAACTTTCACACGCACAGCATGCTGGTTTGATTCGCGCATTCGGTTCGCTTGAAGACGAGATGGATATCTTGTTGGTTGATACCGCAGCCGGTATTTCGGACATGGTGATCAGCTTCTCAAGAGCGGCGCAAGACGTGGTTGTCGTGGTATGTGATGAACCTACCTCGATCACGGATGCATATGCTTTGATTAAGCTTTTAAGCAGAGAACACCAAGTTCAGCGATTCAAAGTTGTTGCAAATATGGTCAGAAGCTACCGCGAAGGCCGAGAATTATTTGCAAAGTTGACTTTGGTCACAGAGCGCTTCTTGAATGTGAGCCTCGAACTCGTAGCATGTATTCCTTTAGATGATAAAGTACGTCAATCAGTCAAGAGACAGAAAATCGTAGTCGATGCGTTTCCTCGCTCTCCAGCTGCATTGGCAATCAGCTCTTTGGCTAACAAAGCCTTGACCTGGCCAATACCAAAAACACCGAGCGGACACTTGGAGTTCTTTGTTGAAAGGCTGCTGAATCGTACTGAATTTATAGAGGAACCATTTGGTGAATAAAGCGCTTACTTACGACCAACACGCTAATCACAATAGCCAACAGGCTTTTTTTGAGAAGTACTCTGTGTTGGTTAAACGTATCGCTCATCACTTGTTGGGGCGATTACCGCCTAATGTATTGGTTGATGACTTAATTCAAGCTGGCATGATCGGCTTGATTGAAGCGCAACAAAACTATGATGGTACCAAAGGCGCAAGCTTTGAGACGTATGCTGGTATTCGGATTCGCGGGGCAATGTTGGATGACATTCGCCGTGGGGACTGGGTGCCGAGATCGGTTCATAAGAACAATCGAGAAATCAGCAGTGCAATTGCGGAATTAGAGGGTATCCTCAACCGCGACCCGAGTGATGCCGAAGTGGCAAAACACATGGGGCTCAGTTTAGAGCAGTATCACAGTGCTTTAACTGACATTAATTGCTCAAGACTGGTTGGAATTGAAGATTTAGGCGTCTCAGATGATGTAATATCTCCGAATGAAGACTCTCAAGATAATACGCCTTTTCAAGGGGTTGCTGATGAGTCATTCCGCCAAGCTTTGATCGATTCGATAAAACAACTTCCGGAAAGGGAAGGCCTTGTGCTTTCGCTTTATTACGACGAAGAACTCAATTTAAAAGAGATTGGGGAAGTGTTAGGTGTCAGCGAATCTCGTGTCAGCCAAATACTGAGCCAATCTATGCAGCGTTTACGCACTAAGTTAAGTGCTTGGACACAGAACGACTAACAACACTGATCCTATTCAGTGGAGGCTAATTTGAACAAAAACATGAAAATTCTCATTGTTGATGATTTTTCAACGATGCGCCGAATTGTTAAAAACCTACTTCGCGATTTAGGTTTCAACAACACTCAAGAAGCAGATGATGGCTTGACCGCGTTACCTATGCTGAAAAAAGGCGAATTTGATTTCGTGGTAACTGACTGGAACATGCCAGGCATGCAAGGGATTGACCTGCTTAAACACATTCGCGCAGACGCAGAACTTAAGCACCTTCCAGTGCTTATGATCACAGCTGAAGCGAAGCGTGAGCAGATCATCGAAGCTGCGCAAGCGGGTGTTAATGGTTACATTGTGAAGCCTTTCACTGCTGCAACGCTGAAAGAGAAACTTGATAAGATTTTTGATCGCTTATAAGCATCAATAAATTTAGGCACTTCTAGGTAAACACTGACTGATAAGTTATCTGTTTATCTCGATAGCCTAAGCGCACAAAGTATGCGGAGTAAGGCCGAATTCAGGATGATTTCATTAGAACAAGCAAAAAAATTAGTAGAGCTGCTTGAGAACGATGAGCAGCAAAATGCTGATTCTCTTGTGAGAAGCATTTATGAAGATAACTTTAGTCTTCAAGACAATCCAATGCTTCAAGAAATAGGAAGTCTGACACGCGACCTCCACGACTCTTTGACTCAATTCAATTTCGATGAACGCATCAGCGTTATCGCAAATGACGAAATCCCTGATGCAAGGGATCGCCTTCAGTATGTCATTGATAAAACGGAAGTTGCGGCAAATAAGACGATGGATGCTGTCGATCGCTGTATGCCAATCGCAGACAACCTACACGAGTGTTTACTTCAAGTAAGGCCTCAATGGAATGAACTGATGCATGGCCGCATTGAGCTGGCACAATTTAAAGCTTTATGTCACCGCATTGATGGATTGCTTGTCCAAGTAGAAGGCGACAGTACTGAACTACGCGGACAATTGACTGAAATCTTGATGGCTCAGGATTTCCAAGATTTAACTGGGCAGATAATCAGCAAAGTTATTACCTTGGTGAATGAGGTGGAAGGACGTTTGGTCGAGATTCTCACGGTATTCGGTGCGAATCAAAAAGAGCCAACTCCAGAGTCAGAGAAGAAAGCATCGATTGCGCCTGAAGGTCCAATTATGAACCCAGAAGAGCGCGAAGACGCTGTCGCATCTCAAGATGAAGTCGACGATTTGTTATCCAGTCTTGGATTTTAAAGGTAACGTATGAGCTACGATTTAGACGAAGATATTCTTCAGGACTTTTTAGTCGAAGCAGGAGAGATCCTTGAACTCCTATCAGAACAACTGGTAGAGCTTGAGAATAACCCTGACGACAAAGACCTATTAAATGCTATTTTCCGTGGTTTCCATACAGTAAAAGGTGGTGCTGGTTTCCTAGCATTAACTGAGCTGGTGGATACTTGTCATGGTGCTGAGAATGTGTTCGACATTCTGCGAAACGGCCAACGCAGCGTAACATCAGGTTTGATGGATACCATGCTGCAGGCGCTAGATACAGTCAATGTACAGTTTCGCGCCGTGCAAGATCAGGAACCTTTAGTGCCAGCCGACCAATCTTTATTGGATGAACTTCACCGTCTCTGTAAACCAGAGTCTGCGGATGAAGTGGCACCAGTAGAAGCGCCTGCACCTATTATCCCTGAACCTGTTGTTGCAGCGCCTGAGCCTGTTATTGCTCCGGAACCTACTGCTGAAAGCTCAAACATCAATGCATCTTCAGTCGATGATATCTCTGAAGATGAGTTTGAACGCTTGCTTGATGAGCTTCACGGTAAAGGTGGTTCACCAACAGCGCCTTCTGCACCAACACCGCCGCCAGCACCCGCTGCACCTCAGTCTGTTGCTGACAGTGGTGATATTACTGATGACGAATTTGAAAAGTTATTAGATGAATTGCACGGTGCGGGTAAGAGCCCGACAGCGGCAAGTTCAACGCCTCCTCCACCGCCAACGCCGCCAACGCCGCCAGCAGCACCTGTTTCGGCGATGTCTGAAGGCGATGATCTGATGACTGACGAAGAGTTCGAGAAGTTACTTGACCAACTACATGGCTCAGGTAATGGACCTTCGATTGAAGAATTGGATGCCGCGACTAAGCCAGCAGAAGTTAAGGCAGTAGCACCTCAAGCTGCGCCTAAACCTCAACCAGCCGCGCCAGTTGCCGTTAAAGCTGAGCCAAAACCGAGCGCTCCAGCAAAAGCTGAAGTTAAAGTGCCGGCTAAGAAGCAACAAGCTGAAGCGACAGTTCGTGTTGATACATCAACACTGGACACCATCATGAACATGGTGGGTGAACTGGTATTGGTGCGTAACCGACTAGTCAGCCTAGGCCTCAACAGCAACGACGAAGAAATGTCGAAAGCTGTCTCTAACTTAGATGTTGTTACTGCAGACCTTCAAGGTGCGGTAATGAAGACTCGTATGCAGCCGATCAAGAAAGTATTTGGTCGCTTCCCACGAGTTGTCCGTGACCTTGCTCGTAGCTTGAAGAAAGACATCGTTCTTGAAATGCGTGGCGAAGAAACGGACCTTGATAAAAACTTAGTAGAAGCACTTGCTGATCCCCTGATTCACTTGGTGAGAAACTCGGTCGACCATGGTATTGAAATGCCAAACGACCGTGTTGCTGCGGGTAAATCACAAACGGGTAAAGTGATTCTGTCTGCCTCTCAAGAAGGTGACCACATTGAACTGGCTATCGTTGATGACGGTGGCGGTATGGACCCTGATAAGCTTCGTGCTATCGCGGTTAAACGTGGCCTGATGGATGAAGATGCAGCGTCTCGCTTATCAAATAAAGAGTGTTTCAACCTGATTTTTGCTCCTGGCTTCTCAAGCAAAGAGCAGATCTCGGATATATCTGGTCGTGGTGTGGGTATGGACGTTGTGAAAACAGCGATCAACACACTGAACGGCTCTATTGATATTGATTCAGAAATGGGACAGGGCACCAAGATCACCATCAAGGTTCCACTAACCCTAGCGATTCTACCAACCTTGATGGTCGGTGTTGCGGGTCACCCATTTGCATTGCCATTGGCATCGGTTAACGAGATCTTCCACCTAGATTTAAGCCGCACAAACGTGGTTGATGGTCAGCTGACGATCATCGTTCGCGATAAATCTATTCCGTTGTTCTACTTGCAAAACTGGCTTGCACCTAAAGCGGGTATTGTTGAACTGCGTAAAGGGCACGGCCATGTTGTTATCGTGCAACTTGGTAGCCAACGTGTTGGTTTTGTTGTCGATACGCTTATCGGTCAAGAAGAAGTCGTGATCAAGCCACTTGATAAACTTCTGCAAGGCACGCCAGGAATGGCAGGCGCGACAATTACAAGTGACGGACACATTGCATTGATTCTAGATGTGCCGGACTTGTTGAAGCAGTACGCAGCTGCGTCAAGAATTTAATTTAAGGATAAATATGGCGATTAAAGTATTAGTCGTTGATGATTCGAGTTTTTTTCGTCGTCGCGTTAGCGAGATCATCAACTCAGAGGCTCGCCTAGAAGTCATTGATGTCGCAGTAAACGGTAAAGAAGCGGTTGAGAAAGCGAAACAGCTAAGACCTGACGTAATCACGATGGACATTGAAATGCCTGTCATGGACGGCATCACTGCCGTTCGTGAGATCATGGCCGCGTCTCCAACGCCTATTTTGATGTTTTCATCGTTAACGCATGATGGAGCGAGAGCAACGTTAGATGCGTTAGATGCAGGTGCTCTCGACTTCTTACCTAAGAAGTTTGAAGACATCGCACGTAACCGCGACGATGCAGTTGCATTGCTTCAACAGCGAGTGATTCAGATTGCTGCAAAGCGTGCGTTTATGCGCCGTGCTCCTATTACGCCGAGAGCGACAGCAACGACTTCAACAGCTACGCCATTGCGCCAGCCGATTTCAACAGCAGCTTCGACTTCGACAGCGAAGCCTGCGGTTGCATCTACGGCGAAATTCAGAGCGTCAGGTAAGAAGTATCAATTAACAGCAATTGGTACGTCGACTGGCGGCCCTGTTGCTCTACAGAAGATTTTGACTCGCATCCCTGCTAACTATCCACACCCAATTGTGTTAGTTCAGCATATGCCAGCAACATTCACTGCTGCTTTTGCGAGCCGATTGAACACCTTGTGTAAGATTGAAGTTCGCGAAGCGCAAGACGGTGATGTGTTAAAACCTGGCGTGGCGTATCTTGCTCCGGGTGGTAAACAGATGATGGTGGATGGCCGCGCAGGGTCTGCACGTCTACGAATTATCGATGGCGGCGACCGCATGAACTACAAGCCTTGTGTGGATGTCACATTTGGCTCTGCAGCGAAGATCTACGGCGACAAAGTTTTGTCTATGATACTGACCGGTATGGGCGCAGATGGTCGAGAAGGTTCGCGTATGTTGAAAACTGCGGGCTCGACGATTTGGGCACAAGACGAAGATAGTTGTGTTGTATATGGTATGCCTCAAGCTGTAGCAAAAGCTGGCATTTCTACTGAAGACCTCCCTCTAGACCGCATCGCGGAAAGGATCTTGGTTGAAGTTGGGTTAGCTTAGGTAAATCGAAATGATTGTTTGGAGTGTTGCAAACCAAAAAGGTGGTGTTGGTAAAACGACCACGACCGTGACTCTAGCAGGTTTACTTGCGTTGAAGGGGCACCGTGTTCTGTTGGTTGATACTGACCCACATGCATCACTGACCACCTATCTGGGTTACGACTCAGATACGGTGGAATCGAGCCTGTTTGATCTGTTCCAGTTGCGTGAGTTTAACGTGCAGACGGTAAGACCTTTGCTTTTACAAACAGAAGTCGAAGGTATCGATATTATCCCTGCGCACATGTCTTTGGCGACATTAGACCGTGTAATGGGAAATCGAAGCGGCATGGGGTTGATCTTGAAGCGTGCTTTGGCCGCTTTAAAAGATGACTACGACTATGTGTTGATCGATTGCCCGCCAATTCTTGGTGTGATGATGGTCAATGCATTGGCTGCAAGCGATCGTATATTGATTCCGGTACAGACGGAATTTTTGGCGATGAAGGGCTTAGAGCGCATGATTCGCACTTTGACCATTATGCAGAAGTCGCGCAAAACACCGTTTAAGGTGACGATTGTCCCGACGATGTACGACAAGCGAACCAAAGCCTCACTGCAAACATTAACGCAGCTCAAAGATGATTACCCAAACCAAGTTTGGACGTCTGCTGTGCCGATTGATACCAAGTTTCGAGACGCGAGCCTAAAACGCTTGCCAGCCTCTCATTTTGCATCGGGTAGCCGTGGTGTATTTGCTTATAAACAGTTGCTTATTTATCTCGAAAGGTTGGCGATAAATGAGCGCGAATAAAGAATCAACAATGGCGCAGCCAAGTCTCTCTAGTGAACAAGCACTGGATGATTATTTTACTGCGCTGTTAGGTGATGAAAGCTTTGAATCTGACGATTTTTTTGTTGACGAGTCGAGCGACGAATCACAATCTGAAGAGCCAGAGCCAGAGCCAG
>NZ_JBFRJZ010000060.1:0-50249 GCF_041469125.1 Vibrio sp. 10N.286.51.E5
AAGATCATCGGTATGACAACATTCGGCGAATCTGCACCAGCAGGTGAGCTATTCAAGATGTTCGGTTTCACTACTGAAAACGTAGTAAACACAGCGAAAGAGCTTCTAGCTTAATCTTGAATACACTGTCTCGCCCTTAAATGGGTTGATGCATACAGAAAGCCCCGCATCAAAATGCGGGGCTTTTTTTGTCTTTTCTCTCATTCGGATTAAATCTAACGGCTATTTTTCTTCGAAACGCTTTGCCAGTTGGTAGAACTCATTAACTTGTTCTTTTAGCTCTGTGGAGTGGTCTTTCACTGAATGCGTAGCAACCAAATTTTGTTCTGCCGTAGACGCGATAGACTGCATATGCAGATTGACCTCACTCGACAGCTCACGTTGCTTATGAGCAGAACTTTCAACAGACTGCATGAGTTCATTCATGGATTGCATTAGGTTTTCGACTTCCGACAAGCGCTCTGCACTTACCTTAGCAACATCACCACACGCGTCCGTTTGCTCTCGGTTCGCCAGAATATCTTTCTGCCACCCTTCAATCGTCGTTAGCATTGTATCGATGCTCTCTTTGATCTGAACCGTAGCCTTTGAGGTTCGACCCGACAATGCACGGACTTCGTCTGCAACGACAGCAAAGCCTCGTCCTTGCTCGCCCGCTCTCGCCCGCTCTCGCCGCTTCAATCGCAGCGTTCAGGGCCAACAAGTTGGTTTGTTCGGCGATTCCACCAATCTCTTCCATTATCTTACTTACGCTCTGCGCTTGGTCGCTCAGTTGGTAAGTCGTTTGAGTCGCCTTTTCGGCCTGAGAAGCTAGGCTCTCTAAGTTTTGATGAGTTTGATTAATACTCTCTTTAGCGCCAGCACAGGTTTGCAAAGTCACATCGACAATCTGGTGCGCTTCTTCTGTGCGAGAAGAGACCTCATTGGCGGTGACTTCAACCTCTTCAGTCGCCTCTCGTACTTGAAGAATGTCTTTTGTTTGTTGATCTAAGGCTTCTGATACTTGAAATGACGTCGCATTTAGGTTGTCAGCCAAATCTTGTAACGGCTTGGCTGAGTCTGTCATGCGACCTAATACGGTGTGGATTCTTGCAGACAATAGTTTTAAGTGAAAATCGGCAATAGAGAACTGACTATTACCTGAATAAACAAGACGACTAACACTATCGAATTTAGATTGCAGCTTTTTCAACTGCAGTGGAGTATCAATCAGCTCTTGTCGGAAAAGCAGTGCTAATGCTGAAACAGGAAGTAGGCTCAACAACCATTGTGATACTTGCCCTACTTCAATGAGATTTGAAATTAACGGCGCAGCCAAAGAGCCTAGCAACACGGCGTAACGAACACTGTCACTGATCTTTAATGACCATTGGCGACCCGACTTTTCAGCCTTCAAGAGGCCTTGGTAAGCCTTATCTGCAACTTGTATCCATTCATTCTTTGGCTTAACACGAACAGATTGGTAGCCACTCACCTTACCATTGTCGTAAATTGGAGTTACATAAGCATCGACCCAGTAAAACCCACCAGATTTGGTTTTGTTTTTTACGATGCCACGCCAAGCTTTACCTTGCTTTAGGTTAACCCACATATCAGCAAAAGCGGCTTTCGGCATATCGTTATGCCTTACGATATTGTGGTGTTGCCCTAGCAATTCTTGTTGGCTGTATTCCGCTATGCGACAAAAAGCATCATTACTGTACGTAATCACGCCTTTTAAATCAGTGGTAGAGACAAGTTGTTCGTTTTCGCTGAGAAGCGTTTCACGAGATTGAGTAGATGAGCTGACAGTCATTATATTAGGCGAGGAATATATACAATTATTAAAGTTATGACAAAATGTGAACGTCACATTTTGTGTAAATGCCTGCTATTTATACAAAAATACGCTCGACACCTCACAAAGCTCAACGCTTCACGCTTCTTCTCAAATCAACATTTATAAATCATCTAAGTTACCTACAGTTTAAATCTCATGGTTCTCATTGAAACAGAGGTATGGAATGTACGAATGTTTAAATCTTTGCACAGCACTCATTCAACAAAGCCTTTAGTAAGCTTGGATGTCTTAACCATGGCAATCCTCTACTCAACCATAAGTAAATCGCTAACGCGTACACGAACTAAAAAGCCTAAACGCGGGCTCTTTTTCTTATCTGATAACTCCATTTGATCGAGCTATTGTGAAATCTGTTCTCTTGAAGCACTTTAAATCGCGCTCAATACCCTAATTATTGATATTTTGAGTAAAAATAATTTGAGCATGGGTATTTACTAATGACTCAGTTATTACATGCGTATTTTAAAACACCGATAATAAAAAATCATCTTATTAGTTAGAACCCAACGCCTTGTATAAAGCGCCCTCCAGAATAATAACCACGACCTAATCAATGTTATTAAACATCCAAACTATCAACTATTCATTCAACAAAACCCATTAAATAACTGACAATAGAATAAATAACACTCCTTATTTTATATTAACTCTAAATGTTGAAACCGGAACGAATAATTAATTGTAATAATTATCCATTTGATTGGTAAATTTTATAAATATATTTTGTTACATAATCAAAATTGATGGCTTGATATAATAATGTCACACAAAACAATGGCTTTAATGGTTCTAATTTTTTCCTCACTGTCACAGGCTTCCACTATTGAGAACGACGAACTATTGCTGAAGTCATTGATTAAACAAGGTGTTATCTGCTCAGGCTTAACCTATGAGGAAAATCAAGAAGCTTTGCGTATCTATCTCAACGCTAAAAAAGTGAAGAGCACTCCGTTTGATTCAAAAAATAGAAAAGAGACAACCAATACAAAAGAGATAGAAGGTAAAAAACATACAACAAACACACGTCAGTTAAATAAGACACCACAAGAGTGTATTAGGCCAAACTCGGACAACAGATCCGAATAAGGCAAGTTGATACTGATATCGACATGGAAATATAAAAAGGAAATATAATGAAAATGATGAGAAAAACATTGTTGGCTTCAGCAATGCTTACTCTATTTAGCGTCAGTGGTTATGCAAAAACACCTATTGATTTAGGCGTAGTTAATGAAGACAAACTCATTGAAATGCTAGTTAGACAAGGCTTAGTCGACCAAGATGCAACCGATGCGGCAAAGCGCGATGCGCTTGACCGTTACTTGAAAAATAAAATCAATTCCGGTTTCAAAGGCGATGCTCAATTCGGAAAAAAAGCACTTGAGCAACGCGCAAAAATACTCAAAGCCATAGAAAAAGGGTCTGGCGTTAAAAAAGCGAGTGTCTTTGCTTTAGAAGTCGGCACCAAGCGCACCGATAAAGTACTCGCTCTATTGGTCGATTTCCCTGATTTGAACTGGGATGACAACAAGTTGACCGAAGAGCACACGCAGATGCTCTACGAGAGCTACAACCCTGAACATTATCAAGAGTTGTTGTTTTCAAATTCTGGCTACACAGGGCCAAATGGCGAAAACCTAATCTCGATGCGCCAATATTACCAAAGCGAATCAGGCGACAGTTACAGCGTTTCAGGTCAAGCGGCAGGTTGGTATCGCGCCTCTAAGCCTGCGTCATTCTATGGTGGCAACTCCCCTACCACCGACAACGACCTAAACGCCCAAGAACTGGTTCGTGAAGCGCTGAATCAACTGGCTCAAGATCCGAGTATCAACCTTGCCGATTACGACATCGAAGATCGTTACGATTACGACGGTGACGGAAATTTCCGCGAACCCGATGGTGTGATTGACCACCTGATGGTGTTTCATGCATCGGTAGGCGAAGAAGCCGGTGGTGGCGTGTTAGGCCCTGATGCGATTTGGTCTCACCGATTCAACCTTGGTCGCACTCATGTACTGGAAGGTACTTCTAGCTCGCTTCCAGATCGATTTGGTGGCCAATACGCGGCGTTCGATTACACCATTCAACCGATTGATGCGGCTGCAGGTGTTTGTGCCCACGAATATGGTCATGATTTAGGCTTACCAGACGAGTATGACACGCAATACACAGGCAGAGGCGAACCGGTTTCTTACTGGTCAATCATGTCTTCGGGCAGTTGGGCTGGTCAAATTGGTGGTACACAACCAACGGCATTCAGCTCTTGGGCAAAACACTTCCTACAGAAATCGATTGGCGGACGTTGGGTTAACGATGATCAGCTCTCGATTGATGACCTAGAAGACAATCCACAAGTGTATACGCTGTTCCAAACAACGGATAACAGTCGTCCTAACATGATCAAAGTGGATCTTCCTGAAAAGCAGATTGAAAGTCTGAAACCCTTTGAGGGCGAGTATTCATTCCACTCTCAAAAAGGCGATGATCTGAAAAGCAGTATGACTCGCAAGTTGATGATCCCAGCGGGTGATTCTGCACTGCTGTCTTTCAAAACTTGGTATGAGATTGAAAAAGACTACGACTTTGCGCGCGTGCTAATCAACGGACAAGCCATTGCAGGAAACATTACCTCAATGGACGATCCATACAACACGGACCTCGTTCCTGCTATTGGCGGCGAATCTGGCGGATGGGTCGACGCTGAGTTCGACGTTTCACAATGGGCAGGCCAAGAAGTGGAACTGTCTTTTGAATACATCACCGATGGCGGCTTAGCAATGGAAGGCTTCTATTTAGATAACCTTGCTGTTGTTGTCGATGGTGAAGTGACCTCAATAGACGATGGTGAAAGCAACTCCACCTTCGCCCTTAATGGTTACAAGCTGAGTAATGGATTCCATCAAGCGCAGCACTACTATCTATTGCAATGGCGCAGCCACATGGATGTTGATGAAGGCCTAGCGAACATCAAACGCATGGGACAACTGATGTCATTCGACCCTGGCTTGATCATTTGGTACGTCGACGAATCACTAACCGACAACTGGGTAGGTAAACACCCTGGTGAAGGTTGGTTAGGCGTGGTCGATGCAGACCAAAATGCCATGGTGTGGGCAAACTCTGGTGAAGCGGCTCAAACACGCTACCAAGTTCGAGACGCAGCGTTTTCACTCAAAGATCATACTCCAATGCGTCTTGTAAACAGCGACAACGATGTACTCGAAGATACCAGTTTGGTTGGCAATGCTAGCTTCTCGGATGACCAAGATTACACATCGCCTCAAGCACCAGATTCAGGACGCATCCTGACGGAGTTTGGTTTAGCGGTCGATATTGTGAATCAGAGTGATAACAACGAATACGGTGTGGTTCGCTTATCTAAAGTAAGCCAACACAACATCGTTCCTACTGCGAACTTCGAGCTTAATGTGACTGGTCTGACTGTTTCTGCAAACAACTTCAGCTCAGACCAAGACGGTGAGATCGCCCGTTACCTATGGGACTTTGGGAACGGCACAACAAGTAACGAAGTGGCACCAACTTGGTCTTACGAGCAAGCGGGCGAATACACGGTGAACTTGACTGTTGTCGACGACAAAGGCGCTACCGCTTCATTTAGCTCCGTAGTGAGTGTTGAATCTCCAAACGCCCTTCCAGAAGCGAGCGCGAAGTACATTCACTTGGGCCGCTGGGTAACCATGTGGTCTACAAGTTCAGACAGCGATGGTCGTATTGTTGATACCGAGTGGACACTTCCAAACGGAAAGGTGAAACGAGGTCGCACATTCACGTCAATCTTCCCTTCATACGGAAAGCACGAGGTGACACTGAAGATAATCGATGACCAAGGTGGGATTACCACTAAGACAATTTTGGTCGACCTGTAAATCATCGCTGGCTCTGTCATGCGTATTTACAACACAAGCTTAAGTACTGTTGTCACAGGATATAAGCCACGACAGCAGTTTTAAGAAAACGTTATTATTTAAGCCGTAAGCAAAGGCCCTACCGATTTGGTAGGGCTTTTTATTGGTCGCAGTTCGAGATACTAGGGTTTTAATCACAGTAACAAATTTACTGAACCACCATTCGATGAGCCATTACACAGGCTGCTTTTGAATACGCGATTTACGAGCACTGAATGCGAACAGCAAGATAACAGCTAACACGAATGGTAATACGTAGATATTGAGGTTCTGCCACCCTGCTGTCGATTCTAGCCAGCCAGAGAGCATCGCTGTAATCGTCACACAGCCAAAGACAATAAATTCATTAAACGCTTGTGCCTTAGCTTTATTCTGCGATTGGTAGGACTGACTAAACAAACCTGTTGCCGCGATAAACATAAAGTTCCAACCGACACCAAGCACAACTAGAGCCGCTCTGAAGTGCCAGATAGATTCGCCATGAATGTTAATCGCGATACAGACGACGAACAGAACCCCGCCTGCCAAGATCATCATTCTTGAGCCAAACTTCTCGATAAGTGAACCAGTAAAGAATGCAGGAACAAACATCCCCAATACGTGCCACTCAATGACGCCCGCTGCTTTGGTAAAGTCAAAGCCACAACCAATCATTGCCAATGGCGTTGCTGTCATCAGGATATTCATCACCGCATAAGCGACCATGGCAGCAAACACTGCGCCAATAAAGTTAGGCGCTTTTACTATCACACTGAGAGGATCGGATTTAGGTGCCTGACTATTAAAAGAGACTTTTGGAAACTGAATTGTTTGTAAGATGAGTAACGCAAGAATGTTCAATCCAATCAAAGAAGCAAAAGCACCAATGTACAAGCCATCTTGCGACCACTGTTGCGACATAATCGCCAAATTTGGTCCTAATACCGCGGCTAAAACGCCACCAGCCATCGAGATAGAGATCGCTCGATGACGTGCATTTTCATCACACACCTCGATTGCAGCAAAACGATAAAGCGTGCCAAAACCTATGCCTATCCCAAGTAAGAACGTAGCGAAACAAAACAGATAGAAATTTTGCTGAGACAGTGCGTAGGTGGCAAGACTAGCTCCTGTAATGCCAACCACATTACCAATGCTAAATCCTCTCTTTCTCCCTAACTTGCCTGAAATTAAAGACGCAGGAATAGTGGCTGCCATTAGACCCAAAAACTGCAGTGCAACCGGAAAGGTGATCATGCTGACACTGGGTGCAATCTGCTTACCGATCAAACCAATCACAGAGATCAGTAATATGTTACCCGTCATCAACAAGGCCTGACACAGTGAGAGCAGCCAAACATTTCTATTCATCTTCGTTCCTAAATATGAGCACAGTTGGTCAATAGACCAAAAATTCAACAAAGTCGCAACACTTTGTTACTCATAGCAACTCTACAAAGCGACCAATAGACCAATATAAAGTGCTACCACCACATGACTTTGATTAGCGTTACTTAAGACGCTAGAGTTGAAATTATCATTACTTAAGATAATAATAATTTTCTGTTATTTATTGGCTTTGTTATTTATAGGCTTTAGTATTTGAAGGTGAGTATGATTAATCCACTTTGGCTCAATACGTTTAAGACTCTGGTTGAAGTTGGCCATTTCACCCAAACGGCAGAAAAGTTGTATATGACACAACCTGGAGTCAGCCAACACATCAAGAAGCTTGAACAAGCTTGTAATTGTGACCTGCTATCTCGAGAAAACAAGAGCTTCGAACTGACCGAACAGGGTCGGATTATGTATCGCTATGCGATCAAACTAGAGAAAGACCAAGAAGATCTTTTTGAGTCTCTGAGTTTTGATAACCCTTATGCTGGGCAATGTCACTTGTCTTGCTCTGGCTCACTCTCTTTGCGTCTGTATCCCAAGCTTCTTGAACTTCAACAGCAACACCAAGAGCTCAGCATTAACTTAGAAGCCGCTCCAAACAAAAAGATATTGAATGACCTAAGCGAAGGCACTACCGATATCGGCATTGTTAGGCATTCCCCGAACGACAGCTACTACCAAAGCCAAGTCATCGGCAAAGAAGCACTGTGTCTTATTGTTCACCACAGCCTTGCTGATTTAGAGATAACGCCGCAAGTATTGAATGACATTGGCCTGATTGCCCACCCAGATTCTGCACACTATCTGTCTTTGTATTTCGACCTTTGCGGAGATAAAGACTTAGCGAACATCAACGTTAATGAGATACCAAGATCTGGCTACATCAATCAGCTTCACCAGATCTTGCTACCCGTATCAAAAGGATTAGGTTTTACCGTGTTACCGGCTGGCGCGGTTGAACACTTCCCAGATAGAAACAAGCTACACGTTGTGCCGCCAAAGGTAGAAGTAGAGGAAACGCTGTATCTGGTTCAAAAACGAAACCGAAAACTGCCGCACCGATACGATACGGTTGTTGAGCTAATCAAACAGAACGTGAGTCGTTAGTTCGGTATAGATAGATTTAAAGCCTTTAGCTAGCTCGGTATTTCGCTATAAGAGCTAAAGGCTTTAATGTTGAAGTGATATTTATAAAAGACAACTACTCAGAAGCGCCAAGCCCCTCTTTTGCTCGTTCAAAGTCATAATTATCTAACGCACTTCGAACATCTTTGAGAACAACAGAATGTGGATACTGTGCCAGTAACTCAGTCACATATTGAGTTGCATCGTTATCATACGCATCCAGCAGTGATAGCAACTGAGCATGCTGTTCTGACGTGATGCTCGGTGAGTCAGAGGTATCAGCAAGACTCACATCGGCTACTTCAGAACTTGTCGTATTAGATCCTTTGGCACCAGGCACATCAAAGCTGATCTCAACTGCTTTAATCAGTTCAATTAACCCAAGCTCACCTTGTTTAAGATCCTCTTCATCACACGCCTTGTTATGAGCTTTGCTTTCTAAATCACTGAGTAACTCTGCCAATCGCAACCCACCAATCGAAGCTGCCATGCTTTTTAAGGTATGTAGATTACGCTCTAACGTCTCCCATTCGCCTTGTACTAAGCTATCAAAAGCATCCGACATCATGTCTGGTGATCCTTTGCAGAACCTATCAAGCATTTTGGCTTGCAGTTTCACATCATGATAAGTCAGTTGCTCAAACCTCGACTGAGAGAAAACAGGCGGTTTTATGTGAGTATCAGAGTGTAATTCCGCACTCTCATCAGAATCACCTGTCTGTATCGCATCTGAATGCGTTCTACCTTCAACTAATACCTCAGGAACAATGTATCGAGTAATCAGAGACATCGCTTTATCAATAACAATAGGCTTATCCAAGAAGTCCGTGATGCCCGACGCCCTCGCTCGTTGTTTCGCATCATCAAAAACACTGGCTGACATTGCAATAATCGGTACATCTATATCGAATTCACGAATCAAACGGGTAGCTTCAAAGCCGTCCATAATCGGCATTTGAAGATCCATGAAGATTATTTCGTAGTCGTTGTTTTTAGCTAACTCCAGCGCTTCCTTTCCGTTTTCAGCAAGATCGGCATTTAATTTAGAGCGACTGAAAAATGCTAAGGCGAGATCTTGGTTCAGCTCATTGTCTTCAACCAATAGCACTCTTTGCCCTTTGAACTCTATCTGATAATCCAGTTGCAACTCTTGAGCTTTGAAGTCGGCTAACGCATCCGAGCTTGAGCGTGGCAATGTCAGTACAAAGGAGAACTCACTGCCTTGCCCGTAAACACTCTCTACCGTAATTTGACTGCCCATCGCATGAACTAATTTCTGGCTAATGTTGAGCCCAAGCCCTGTACCGCCAAACCGACGTGTCGTTGTGGTATCCGCTTGGCTAAAGGCTTCAAACAGCTTGTGACGGTTCTCATCCGAAATGCCTATCCCGGTATCCATCACACTCACTCTCATGGTTAGGCTGCTGTCGTTCGAGTCAACATGCTCCACCGTTAACGCTACGCTGCCTTTTTCCGTAAACTTAATCGCGTTACCCACAAGGTTGAGTATGACTTGGAACAACCTCAATGGATCGCCTTGCAATGGCGTGTCTAACTCAGAGTCTATGACCATCGACAAATTGAGCTGCTTCTCAGCCGCTTTCGACTCCATCAGCTCAATCACATCTTTAAAGGTCGTTACGGGATCAAACGGGACGTTATCAATAACAAGTTGTCCAGCTTCTATCTTTGAGAAATCAAGGATGTCATTGATGATACCGAGTAACGAATGGCCAGAACGGTGCACTTTCTCAATATAATTTCGAGCGACAGGATTAGATATTTCGCCAATCGCCAGATAAGACAAGCCAATAATGGCATTCATTGGGGTTCTTATCTCATGGCTCATATTAGCTAAAAATTCCGATTTAGCTTGGCTCGCCAAATCGGCTCTCTGTTTTTCTTCTTCCAATTGTTCGTTAAGGCGCTTCATTTCTGAAATATCGAATGCCCAAAATAGTGTGGCGACTTCCCCATCAATCTCAAAAAGATAGTAACTGACCAAAGCAACAAATCGGGTTCCATCAGACTTTCTGAGTACCAACTCCCTATTTTCAACTTTACCGTTAAGGTCGAGCTCTTTATGCACGCCATCACGAACGCTCAGCGAGTCATGGATAGCAGCGACGTCGATAGAAGACAACGCCTGATTATCCACGCCAAACAAACGTTTCGCCGTATCATTCGCGTAACGAACCTCTTCTTCAAATACCACGCTGGCTGCAATTGGAGAGCTATTTAGCATGTTGTAGAGTTGGTTCTGCGCCTTTTCCAGAGCTTCGGTCGCTTCCTTAGCAATACTGATCTGCTTCGCTAATTTACGATTCCAGAAAATAATAAGAAGAAGGATCACCAGAGAAAAAACCGAAATAGTGTAAACCAATTGATAATCAACTCTTTCTATCGCTTTGGGCGCCGCCCACTTTGCTGAGATCTTCTGGTGTTCTTCAGCCGAGATACTGCCTATCGCTTTGTTCACAATAGACAACAGCAAAGGTTCAGATTTGATGACATGCAGAGTTGGCGACAGGAAGAAGTCTAACCGGCCGATGATACCAACCCCTCGATGACCAAATGAATCAATGAGGTAATTGAGGACATCAACAGTGTCGACCATGCCGTCTAAGGTTTTATCATCCAATCGGTTGAGCCCATCGGCCGTGGATTCTACCTCTACCCACTCAACGTTCGGGTACTTATCTAAAATCGCGTTAGTATTTGCCGCATTCTTCAATATACCGATTTTCCAACCATCAGCTTCTTCAAGTACCAAGCTACTAACGTCTCTTCTCGATGCAATGGCCAAACGACTTGAAAACAAGCTTTTAGCTGCTTTGACGTTATCTCCTAACGAACGATTCTCTTGAGCTGCTGAGACCAGTTCCACTTCATGATGATCAACCAAGCTTCGGGTCTCAGACCAATTCGCCACGTCAACATGCTGAATACTTAGCCCTGTTTTTTGTTCAATCAGCGTTAGATAATCATCAATCATCCCGATGTATTCACCGGTATTGGATACCGCTTCATAAGGTAACGAATTCGGATCGATACCTATACGTACATCCGGATTATCTTTAATCCACGCCCTCTCTTTTTGGCTTAGATTTAGGATCTCTCCTGTCAAGTTACTCGCTTGATAAACATCCGTAATATAGCGTTTCGCCGCATCTCCGAATGAACTAAATTGTTCGACAGATGGAAAATAAACATGGTTCCGCACTAACGAATTAACATCAAAGTAGAAAGTCATCGAACCAGAGTTGATACTCCCTCCCTTGGTCCTATAATTCGCCACCTTGGTGACTGATGAAAAGTGAGAGGTATTTTTCTTCTCTCCATATTGATCAACTAGGTTGCCTATGTACCAAGATTTGATCGGGCGACTATTGTTATCCGCTTGTGCGGTGATCACCTGAAAAGAACTGTCCGTGTCGAAAATTTCAAACACTTCCGTCAATTCTTCAAAGCGGTCGTTGACGATAAAATACGCAGATATTTGCGCGATAATATTCGCTTTTTTAAGGACTAGGCTTAAATCACTCTGAACCTGCATCTCGATAATTTGGTTTAAGCCGTCATCCTCCTGTTTAAGCCTTTTAATTGCGGCATTGAAGCTATCTCTGATTTCTTCACTCTTAAAGTCCACATAGATCGGATACTCAACTTTATACTCGTCATGTAGCGTTAGCTCTGCCATTTCAATAAAACGAGTATTGGTGATAAACCACTCTAGCACTCTTCGTTCAACCATTAGCAGGTCAACATTTTGAGCCCTCAACTGCGAGAATGCTGATTCAAGATCTTCGTAATCTTCAACACGATCAATGTCTAACTTACTCTTCAGAACTTCAACAGAGTTTTTAATTGAGGATGTTTCGTCGAACAATAACGCCCCTAATGATAGGTCTTTTTGGGATTGAAGTTGGAGTTTGCGGCGAGTTAGTGAAACAGGAACAAACTCAACATTAAGAACGTTATCACTTAAAAAGTGCGCATTAGGATCATCAAACTGAACACCAGAAACAAAGGCTATAGAATTATTGTTATCGATGGCTTTTTTAGCGGCGCTAGGTGGAAGTGTGACAACGTCACCTAGTTTATATCCCATGTCATTCAGTGCACGCTGAAGAATGTCGTGCTCTAGCCCGACTGCGGTGCTGTCTGGGTAAATATACGGAGGGTTACCAAAGCCAAACACGCCTTTTAGCGGCACTCGATAGGGGGAACTGTCTAGCCACTTCGATAAAATCTGGTTCTTGTTATCAACGTCGAAGGTTTCAATCTGTTTGTTGATTAGCGTCAGCAGTTCTGGTTCATCGGTTCGAATCACCATTGATGCTTCAAACCTTTTCCAATGCTCCAGAACATAATTTACCGCTAAATCATGAACGCCAATCTTTTTCGCAAGATCCATAGTGGTGATAGGTTCACCGACCATGCCTTCGACATCCCCGGCCCCTAACGCACGTACTGCATCAATAACGTTATCAAAATTCACTCGCTCAATAGAACTCAATTTGACACCGGCTCGCTCCAAATCGATATTTTCATTAACCATCGCAATACGGCGTTTATTATTTTGATCTAGGTTTCCATCGAGTTTGTTGTCGATGGGAACAATCACTGCGACCTGATAAGGAATATAGGGAGCACTCGCAAGAAAACGGCCACCTTCACTTGGGTCGAACTGTTGGAATGGAAATACATCGCCTCGCCCGTCGACTAACGCGGCTTTAGCCTCGACACGCGAGTTAACTGTGACAAACCGAACATGGACACCAAAACGCTGTTCAAGATCTAATGTCCAATCTTTGATGATCCCAGAAACCTGCCCATCATCATCGATGAATGAGTAAGGATAATGGTTGGCCAAGACAACAAAAGTTACCGTTGGTTGGTTTCCCAACCACTGATTTAACTCAGTATCTGTTACCTCAGCAGCATTCGTAGATCGCATTAGCAGCGACCACACCACAAGTGTAATGACCAGAAAAACAACCAAACGATTTAGCGACAACATCAAGCCATCACTCATCTCTAAATTTCTCTTTAATTGCTAGAATCTCAGGTAACTTCAGAAAAAACACATCAACGATAGTTGGATCAAAATGTTTGCCTTTCTGTTCTTCAAACAAGTTCAGCGCCTCATCAATACTCCAAGCTTTTTTATAAGGGCGCTCTGCGGTCAGGGCATCAAACACATCAGCAACAGCCGCAATTCTTCCAACCAATGGGATACCCTCACCAGCTATCTGGTTTGGATAACCACTGCCATCCCATTTTTCGTGATGATATTGCGCCACCTGAATAGCCATACGCATCAGTTTGGAATCACTCTGCCTACCAAGTATATCAACACCATATTCGACATGCTTTTGCATAATTGTCCACTCGTCGGCGTCCAATTTACCCGGCTTGAGTAATACGCTATCAGGAATACCGATCTTGCCAATATCATGCATTGGTGCTGCATCACGCAACGTCTCGGCATCTTCGTCAGTCATTCCCAAGGCTTTAGCTAGCACTTCACAGTAGTGACTCATACGCTTAACGTGCATGCCTGTTTCATTGTCTTTAAATTCAGCAGCTCTACCCAGTATGTTCAGTGTTTCTAGCTTACCGAGATTGATCTCTTGAGTTTTCTCTTTTACCTGACTAAACAACGCGCGTTGTTGGTCATAAAGTGCGATATGCGTTTTCACACGCTGGAGTGCAATTGCAGGGGTTATCGGCTTGGTTAGGTAATCGACAGCCCCCAAGGAGAGCCCTTTTACTTCGGCTTCTGGACCAATTGTGGCGGTCACGAAAATGATAGGAATGTGAGCCGTATTCGGCTGAGCTTTAAGTTGGCGGCACACCTCGTAACCATCGATGTCAGGCATCATGATATCAAGGAGGATAAGGTCTGGCTGCGGCACCATCTTCGCAATTTTGATACCAATTGTGCCGTTAATCGCTACTTTCACTTGATAAGTATCTTTGAGTATTGCCGTTAACACATCCAAGTTACTTGGGGTGTCATCCACGACTAACACTATAGGTTTCCGACTCATTGATACCTCGTATACAAATCAAACAGTTATAACCCTAGTGTAGAACGGTTTCCAGAGGTTAAGTAGAAAAAAAACAATTGATTTTCAAAAATGAAGAGTAGATCTGTGAGTGACTTCAAACTGGCGTTATTAGAAGTACGACCAGTCAATATTACGTCAGTTAAGTTATTATTATACAAGGGGAATTACCTTTGCATTGCAACATTTCACTAACAACACAGATACTATCCGAAAACAAAAAGAGCTCCTTATATGGGAGCTCTTTTCGTTCAACGGCTAGAAAGCAAAACAACCGAGTTATTCAGTAATCTAACGACCAGAATAATACATACAGATTCGAACACCGTCGAACTCACGAATCTCAAATGGGATCTCGTAGATAGACTCCATCACTGATTTTTCAACCACTTCCGAAACCTTACCCGACTTAACCACTTTGCCTTTCTTCATCGCAACAATGTTATCTGAGTAACAAGAAGCGAAGTTGATGTCATGAATCACGATAACGACCGCTTTATTGAACTCATGCGCTAAACGACGCAACGTCTGCATAATTTCGACCGAGTGTTTAATATCAAGATTGTTCAGTGGCTCATCTAAGAACACATAATCCGTATCTTGCGCCACAACCATCGCGATAAACGCCATTTGACGCTGACCGCCACTCAACTCATCAAGGTATTTGTTTTGGATGTCAGTAATGCCAAGGTGTTCTAGTGCTGTATCGACGATCTTATGATCTTCGTCTTTCAAGCGACCTTGAGAGTGTGGGAAACGACCAAAACAGACCAATTCACGAATCGTAAATCGCATGTTGATGTTATTTGATTGTCTTAACACGGCAAGGTGCTTCGCTAGCTCTTTGGTATCCCACTCAGCCAGTAACTTATCGCCAATGACCACTTCACCCGCGTCGCTGTCTGTTAAGCGGCTCGCCATTGAAAGCAGTGTACTTTTACCCGCACCATTTGGGCCAATGATAGAAGTCACTTCGCCTTTCGGGAACATAGCACTGGCATCATCAACCACGAGTGACTTGCCATACTTCTTACTTAAACCTGTTAATTTAATCACTACTTACTACCTTTACTGAATTCTGGTGCGTAACAACAAGAACATAAAATACAAACCGCCGACCAAGTTAATAATCACACTCACAGTGGTTTCAAACGCCATCACTTTTTCGATAAACCATTGGCCAGAAACCAATAGCACGATCGCTAGTAAGCTGCTTGCGATGATAAGCACACGATGCTGATAAGATCGGAATATCTGGCGAGCTAAGCTTACGGTGATCAAGCCAAAGAACAGCACAGGGCCAACCAGAGCCGTAGACACCGCGACCATCACTGACACAATCACCAAGGTAATCTGAGTCAATCGCTTGGTGTTCACACCCAGGCTTGTCGCGTTATCAACACCAAGCCAAAGTACATCAAGCTTAGGCGCTAACAACCAAAGGCCAAGCAAGCTCAAACCCAAAGGAATAAGGCTGAGGTAAACCAACTCGCCTTTCACGTTATTGAAACTTGCGAACATCACATTCTGCAGCACCGCGAACTCGTTCGGGTCAATCAACATCGCCAAGAAGTTAGACAAACTCGAGAATACGCTGCCACATACGATGCCTATCAACAGCAGTGTGAATACGTTGTTTCGCTTGCTCTTAAAGTAGAAATGGAACAGAGCAAACGAGAACAAGATCATCACAGTCACAGACATCGAAAAGTTTGCGATCGAGTCAATCACCCAGAAGCTAGCACTGCCAAACACAAACAGAAGTACCGTTTGTACCAGCATATACAAGCTGTCAAAGCCCAAGATGGATGGGGTTAGAATTCGGTTATTAGTAATGGTTTGGAAAACCAATGACGACGCCGAGATCGCTACCGCCGCCAACACAATCGACAGCAATTTTGGTAGGCGCAGAGACAAGAAGAACTCGTAGTTATCCCACGTCAGCCCCTGCCCGATGAATAGCGCTGTCATACCCAAAGACGCGATAGCCAGAATCGCAATTTTTACTGAATCACGCATTCGACTTGTCTCTCATGATTAGGTAAATAAAAATCATGCCACCAAAGATGCTGATTACCATCGAGATTGGAATCTCATAAGGGAAGATGACGATTCGAGCTAGCAGGTCACAAGCCAACACCAAGATCACCCCCCAGTAGGCAGTCCAAGGCAGAATCTTCTTCATGTTATCGCCCATCATCAGAGACACGATATTCGGCACGATAAGGCCAAGGAATGGGATAACACCAACGATCATCACCACAGAGGAGGCACTGATAGCCACTAACGCAACACCAATGAAGACGATCTTCTGATAATTCAAACCGATGTTTTTCGCGAAGCTCTCACCGATGCTCGCCGCACTGAACTGGCTCGCGAAATAGTAAGCCAATACACAAGCAGGCACCGCGAGATAAAGGATTTCATAGCTGCCCTGCAACACGCTCGCAAAGTTCGCCATAGTCCATGCCGACATGGTTTGTACTAAGTCGTACTTATAAGCAATAAAGGTTGTTAGAGACGAAACAACGTTGCCATACATAATGCCAATCAAAGGCACCAATACCGCGTTCTTAAACTTGAGGTGTTGTAGGAAGCGAACCAATAGCATGGTGCCAAACACTGCAAACGCGAAGATAAAGCCTAAGTAGCTCCATTGCGCAGCATTGCCTAGCACTAGAATGCCGACAATGTAACCCAACATCGCACAGTCAATGGTGCCCATCGTCGAAGGCGCGGCAAACTTGTTCTGTACGATTTGCTGCATGATCAAGCCAGAAACACTCAATCCCGCTCCGGCAAGCACGATCGCGAGTAGTCGAGGAATCCGACTAACAATATAAATAGAATTGGCGTGTTGGTTGCCATTGAAGAAGTCACTAAAACTGATTTCAGCGACTCCAATCATCAATGACGCAACGCATAACACAACAAGAAATACAGCAGCTGCAATGGGTTTCAACATAGGAATAATACTAAAGATAGGTCTCGGGTAGCCCGTATAAAAAAGTGAAAAAGGGCTTATAAGAACACTCTTATAAGCCCGAAAATCTGATGGTTAGTAACTATTGAATCGTACGTTCAATGTCACTAAGCATTCTATGAATCGCTGTCACACCGCCACCAGCCAAATACCAAGCACTTGAATCAAGGTAAACGATATTGCCGTGCTGCGCTGCAGGTGTTGCCGCAACCAGTGGGTTATCAAACAGTTGTTGTGCGCGTCCTTCTGATTTACCAATCGCTTTTTCGCGGTCAAGCACGTAAAGCACTTCAGGTTTTGCATCAGCTATGTATTCAAAAGAGATTAGGTTGCCGTGTGTTCCTTTAATCGGAGCCACGGTTGCACTCTTTGATTCCACGAAACCAAAGTCATCAAAGATGATTGAGAAACGGCTGCCTTTGTTGAACATCGCAATGTTGTTACCGTTGTTCATTAGCATCATTGCTGAAGTTTCGTCAGACGCTACTTTGTCGTTTACCGCTGTGATAGAAGCTTGAGTCTCTTTAATGATCGCTTCGACTTCAGCTTGCTTACCAAAGATGTCGCCTAGCACACGCCAGTTTTGCTGAGCATCAGCCCAGTACTTGTCGCCTTCAATAGAAAACATGACAGTAGGAGCAATTTGTGCCAGTTTGTCGTAAACCTTAAGCATGCGGTTTTCCGCGATGATGATGTCAGGCTTCAACATGTAGATAGCTTCAAAATCAGGTTCGCTTAAAGAGCCTGTATTTGCCGTCGTATCTTTGTACGAAGCTAGGTAATCAGGCAGCAAGCTATGAGGCGCGCCAACTGGCTGTACACCAATTTTATCGAGCACGTCTAAGCTACCGTGGCCTAGAACCACCACTCGCTGTGGTACTTCAGTAAACTGCGCTGTGCCTTTCACATGCTCAATGGTGACGGTTTCCGCATGCGCGGTCATCATGAATGATGATGCTAGAACGATGGCAAGCCCGCTCAATAACTGGCGAACTGAATTGATTGTTTTCTTCATGTTTCTTCCTTTGCCATTGATACAAACCACCACTCATGACAATGAAAGTCACATTACTCATAGACGAGCATGGGGCGTACACAACTGCTAAATAACGATAATTTAAAGTCTGTCATTGGATTGACAACAAACTTGTAACGCAAGTGAGAACTATTATCAATTATATTTGCACTAAATTGGCGATACAACAACTTTATTATTCAGAAATGTAAAAGTGAGTATTCATATTTTGCGTAGTCAGGAGAGGTATTAGGAATCAGAAATATCAAAAAGACGCGAAGAGGAAAATACTCATCAACCTGAAGAAAAAAACAGATGGGGAAAGCACCCAAAAACCCTGTAATTACAACGCTGAACCCCAAAATCATGGATTGTAATTTACAATGTAAAGGTCATATATAACAGAGACTTAATCATCACCAAATTAGCTGATCAATTAAACCCACTAATGACAACGAATACGAACAGCTGAAAAGCCAAGACTCAGTCAGATATCATGGTCAAATCCCTGACCTTCGCTCATTTAACCTTCAGTAACCGATGGTAAATCACCCAAAAATATTTTTGAATTTAATTGAAAATAGGGTTGTAATTTTGAAAACTAGGCGTATAGTTCGCCACTTGGCTCTAATCTATAGAGCTGTTAATGCTAAAGTAAGTCCAAGTTCCACATAGACAGTTCTCGATTCCCTCGTTACACCATCTCTGCGTCAGCTTTCACCCAGATAGTCATTCAATAGCTTTTAAATTCGATCCTACTACCGATCTATCGTCATTTGCTCTTTTGTCAGCGAAGTCAGAATAGATCGAGCACTTAAATACAAATGTAATAAACACAAGGCACAGTTATGTCACGCAGAACAACACGACAAACCCATTGGTACCAACTATCACGCGAAAAAACAGTCAATAAACTAAAAGGTAATAAATGCTCAAGATTAAAATAGATTTACACAAAGAAGAGATTTCATGGGTCACCGAGATTCGACAGCTCAATAGCGATATACTCCACCGCCACATATTGCCCAAGCTACAACATCACAGCTATCTCATCGACTTTGAATTTAATGAACGAGAAAGCATCGGAACTATCGTTTCAGGCAACGGAAACACCCTAGGACATTTCACACTCCTATAGCATTTCCCAAAGGCTACAAAAGAAACACCATCTAGTCCCAAAGATGTAAAAGATGTCACCCTCAATTCGCTCTAGCAGAACAAAATAGAGTAGAAGTAAAACAGATCTGAAACCTAGCCCTTTTTGCATTTCACACGCGGCTAACGCTAGCTAGGTTATCGTACTTCTATTGAAACCAACTTATATCAAACTCTAAATCACCATTGAGTCATTATCAGTGCATTCATGGACTAATAAGTTAACGGCATCGACCTTAACTTCTGATCAAGAGTATATAAGTGTTCTGCAGCTTGCATGTGTTGAGGGTAATCACTGAACTTCTCACGATTCTCCTCATTCATCTTACATGTCTCATCCACCAGCATTAACTTCCAATACAGCTTCGTTGTATGCAACATCGCCAGTAACGGTTTGAACACCTCTTTCTCATAAGCTTGAATCAACTCTTCAATCAACTCGTCACGTTCGTCTTCGCTTGCGATTGAACCCTCGGTTGCCGACAACACTTTTTGATACTTCAGGTTTTGTTGCAGCTTATCCATGACCGTTTGGTTTTCTTCCGCTAAGTCAACAAGCTTCGACTTAATGATGTTTACCCAATTCGCTTGGCTCAGTACTGTGTCATCAACGCTGGTAAAATCTTCTCGTATTTGTCGTTCAACATCTTTTTGAGCTTTCTTTAAAACCGCACGCACCTTTTGGAAAGGCAGCTGATACTCCTTACTTAGCTCGATAATCAGTTTATGAAAACCACCATTTGGAAGGTGTAAGTTTTCTTTAAACGTCGCCATTGCAGCTTCTTGCTGTTCGGTAAGGTGAGTCATTCTGTTTCCTATTCTTTATCACTTATGGTGCTGAGCCCGCGATCATACCACTATTACCCTCGTTTTTTCGGTAACTTGATCAGTTACACCTCGCTATGCCGTTAAATTCTCTCAGCCCTTTCTCTTTTGGCTAGTTATTAACCCACTTGGCATAAAATGGTAAATCTCTATCGGCGAAAGTTCGTACATTACGCGCTCAGGGGATATCGCCAGACAGGAGTCGTTACTTACATATGAAAGACAAGCGCGAGAAATGAGAAAACAGATGACCTATTCAGAATACAAAGAATCCGATTTGCATAAGTGTGTAAGCATTGGTGCAGAAGCAATGGTATCCATTGCCAAGTTTGCCTTTAAAGCCACCACCCTTTTATTTCGATTTTTCCGCTGGCTTGTCGTATCGGCTTATACCTACGTGATGAAGTAATTCTATATGGGAGTCGTTGTTTTCATTACGACTTATCTAAATACCCCAAAGCGCGCCCTATTAGGTCGCGCTTTTTTTGTGCCCAGTTTTATACCTAGCTTGATGCCAAAAGTCCGAGTGCATTTTATATCGTCAGTGGCGCTAAATGGTAAAACTGACCATCGAATAAAAACCATACTACACCTGTTCCAACGAAACAGACTTCTAACTTATACAGGTACTAAAATGAAAAAGATTGCACTTAAAATTGTAGGACTAACGGTTTTGGCTTCTGCGCTAACTGGTTGTATCGGCAGCAACGCCGTAACAGGGAAAGTGATGAAATTTAACGTTGAAGTTGTCGATAACCGCTATGCCCGTGCAGGTGTAAACTTCTTATTAGCGCCTGTATACGGTATTACTACCGCAGCAGACTATGTGGTATTCAACTCACTTGAATTCTGGACAGGTAAAAACCCTATCAGCGGTTCACCACACGTATTTGATACAAAAACAGACACGCACTTCAAAGTGAACGATGAGCTGGACCCAAGCCTGAAAGAAGCCCCTGTCGGCCCAATTTCTAACAATCGCACCATTGAAACGGGTGAGATGATTAAGATCGACGAAAACACGATTCAAATGGACATCGTCTATACATCTGGGGAAACAGCGACTCTAACGGGCATCAAAGACGGTCAAAACGTTACCTATTACATGGATGGTCAGCTTGTATCGCAAACAACTATCGCTGAATTAGAGAAGATTCAAGGCACTGAAGCTTAAGGTTCATCGCCCACACAGAGTTCAAACTTAAAGAGACTTTTGAGCTCATAAAATAGAACAAGCCCGGCGATTGCCGGGCTTGTTTGTATGTGCTCTATTATTTGTAAATGCTCTATTGGGACTGAGACTGTGCAAGTCGAATGCTCACCAAACTCGCCACCATGATAGCTAAGTAAAAGCTGCCGATAATGGATTCCATAAACACAAAGAATTGAGCAATAGGCAGAGCTGGTGATATGTCGCCGTAACCAACCGTAGTCAAGGTGATAAAGCTAAAGTACATCGCATTAAACAAGTTCGTCAGCCAGACTTGCTCTTCTAACCCGTTAAAGGCATTAGGAAAGATCTCTAAAATTAACAAGTAGATGGTCGACCAAGCAAACCCTAGCAACAAGTAAATACAGATGGAGCCGATGATGTGATTGGGTGTCACCGTTTTGGCTTTCATCACCTGCTTCAACGCCGAGTAAATGTGTGAAAACAAGAACACAGCCAACGCCGATAGCGTCACTATCGACAGGTTATAGCCTTCCAAAAATGAAAACACGCCAGACACGAGCGCCGTAATCAATAACAGCCCATACCAAGAGCGATACAAGGCTCGCTCTTTATGAATACCGGCAATTGAACTCGCCAACGTAATAATGATAAGAAATAGGATTGTTTTCTGGCCTTGCGGATAAAACTGCTGCATCACCGCGCAACCAAGAAACAACACCAACAGTGCATAGAATAAGAAGTAGAAGTTGTCGTCTTTAGAGACTGGCTTCATCTATTTTCCCTCGACCTCTGCAGGTCTTTTCTCAGTTTCTTGTTGGTTTTTCTCTTCAAGTCCAAGCCACGCCATCATCAGCTCATAGCTTAAACTCAGTATCACAGCACCGACAAACAGACCGACGATGCCTGACATCGCCATTCCGCCCAGTGCACCCAATAGAATTACCAACATTGGAATGTGAGAGCCACGGCTCAGCAATACTGGCTTTAAGATAGCGTCACTGCCGCTCACCAAAATACACCACACTAAGAACAAGCTCGCCGCCAGTGTCGATTCAACGCTGAACATGTAGATGATCGCCGGTAATAGAGCGAGAATCGGTGGAAGTTGGATTATCGCAATGAGCAGCACAGCTAGCGCCCAAAACGCAGCTGCTGGAACGCCTGCAATCACCAAACCGATTGCCGACATCATGGATTGAATCACAGCCACACCAATCACACCTTGCACAACGCTTCGCACGGTCGATTTAGAGAGCTCTACCAACTCTTCACCTTTACCGCCCGTTAAACGCGCCACTAAGTGAGTCACGCCGGTTTTGCATTTATCGGCATTACTCATGAATGCACCCGCAATGATGGTAGAGATGATGAACTGAATAAAGCCGCCACCTAACGAGCCAAGAACAGAAGCCGCTTTCGTCGCAAACTGTTTAAGTTCATCCGCATACTTTATGAAAGTGCCTTCAATATTGTTGGAGGCGGCAACCAAGGTTGAATAAACCTTCTCACCTATGAATGGAATATCTTGTAAGGACTCTTTCGGTTTAGGCAATGACAATGTGCCATCTTGAAGCCCTGTCATCAGGTCAGTCGCGCTGGTGTAGATACCAGAAGAAAGCGCCGCCAAAGGAATAAATAGAAGAATCACACCAATAAAGCTCAGCAATGCACTGGCTTTACCTTTCGACATCCCGGTTTTATTTGAAATTGCGACCGCCACTGGATACAACGCAGTCGCAATGATCGCCCCCCATATCACCAAAAGAATGAATGGGCGCAAAATCGAAAAACACCAATACACGAGCATGGCAATCGCTGCGATCTTGATGGCAGCGTCTATCGCCTGTTTTGAAAAATCATCGGTTAACTTCATGAGACGTCCTTGTTAAACAAAATTAAGGCTGATTTTGTAGGAACTTCCAATTCCGTGTTTCTAGGAATAGAGAAGCCAAAATCATATATATGCCAATTAACACTAATTGGAATATGCGTATAAGGGTGTTGCTATCGATGTCACCGGAGCTCATCAATGTGCTACCAACAAGTACGAGCAACGTACTAAATGCAGTGGCGAAAATAGGTGCTTTTTCGGGAACCGTGTAGATCTTGGTAGCCATAAGAATGGCAATAAGTCCTATAAACAAAGAATAGAAGACAATGTTGGGTACTATGGAAAGAATTGAAAAAGCAGCAATCGCCAGCAATCCTCCGATACCGTTACTTATCACCAGAAAAGCGCTCAACTTTATCGACTTCTCTGACGTAATCATCAACGATAACAACGCGATGAACATCATTGTCAGTAAAGCTTCAGATATTTGAAAGATAAAGAAAAAACAAACCACTGGATAGGAGATGATCATCGCCCTAAAGGCTGCATACCAACGCTGTTTCTTTTCGAGTGGCGCAGCAGCGAAGCCAGAAAACGCCGATTTAGGCTCAGGGAAAAACACATGCACTAACGCAAAAAGCATTACTGAAACCACACCAGAGGTCGCTAAGCCAGAGGCCAGCATGACTGAAACGCCAGGGTTATCAATCGCCATGAATGGCAACATCAAGACCGCAATCAACAGTATGGTGGCGAACAGGTTCCATTTTGGGTCGACAAACAAGTAGTAGCCCCAAAGCATCATTAGCCCCACTAAAATCAGCAATGGGATTGGATAATGGGTAATTCCTCGCGACAGCAATAAACCTAACCCCATTGTGACCACAACGGCCAAGAGCAATTCGTAGACCGTTTCCTTATGGAGATTTGGTTTATCAATTAAGAACTTAGCTGTGAACACTGGCGCCACAAACGCAAGCGGCCAGTTTATCCACGCCGCCAAGAAAACAGCCAACGTGACCCCGACCGTAAATCGCAGGATCCGTTGCTGTGTTTGCTGGTCAGGAATCGGCTTATCGGACATAAGACAATACGCTAATCAAACGAATCCATACTTTGCCTATCGCGTTGAATACAAAGTTATCGCCGCTATAAACAATCACATCCGCTTGGCCACCCACTCGGAGCATGCCTGTCACTTCTTCATTATCAAATTCAATGGTTATGGGAAGCATCTGTGTTTGGCGCAACCAACCCGTTTGTTGGCTAGCTTGAGCAAGCTTACCTGCTTGGTCATTTTGCCCCCAATCAACACCCCAATCGATACTACTTACGCGCCCTTTTACCACTTTGCCCGGTGCGAAATCTAACGCCACTTCAACTTCATCACCGACCGTTACATTACCTAGGCTGTTCTCTCGATAATAAGCTTCAATCCAAATATCTTCGGTTGAAACAAAGGTCATGATTGCTTGCCCTGCTGATGCATAGAAACCTTCAGACAGGCTAAAGTTAGAGACACCACCTTGTGTCGGTGCAGTAATCACGGTGCGCTCTAGATTCAATTGAGCTTGTTCAAGTGCCAGCAACGCCGCTTTCACTTGGCTATTTTCTTCGCCTTCTTTACCCATTTGTTTCTTAGCACGGTCAAGGTCAGCTTCTGCATTCACAACCGCCGCACTAGAGGTCGCTAATGTTGCTCGCGCTTTATCTGCATCTGATTTAGAAACGACACCTTTATCGGCCATCTCTAAAACACGCTTAGCTTGCAGTTTGGTATTTTGTCTTTCAACAATGGCTGAGGTGAGTTTCGCTTGTGCTGAAGCAATGCTCGCGGTTTGAGCGCCGACATTTTGGCCTGCAATCTCTAAATTTTGCTCGGCTTGTTGTACGGCTATTTGGTAATCAGACTCATCTAAAATGGCTAGCTTATCGCCTTGATTAACCAGTTGGTTAGGTTGAACAAGAATATCGAGCACTTTACCCGACACCTCAGGTTTGATTGGAACGATATAACCTTTGACACGAGCATTATCAGTAATAGGGATGATGCGGTCTGAAATGATACTGAAGATCAACATGAACGCTACGAACAACAATAAGTAGTTGGTGACCTTTCTTACTTTGTCTTTTCCATTTTCTTGCTGGCCAACTTCTTCCTTGGCTTCTTGCGCATTCCCGTTGACTTCTGACATGGGACTCCCTTCTAGATAACTAACATCAACAAAATTAATACTTTAAAAATAAGCCCGGTGATGGAAAACTCAAGTAAATAGGGTTAGATTTAGTAAACAAAACGTTGCAAATGATATGCACGTCTAATAGTGCGACAATATATACAGGATTGTATTCCAATGAGCTCTAGTCACTACCAAGTCCCGGTAATTCAAACGAACTACGCCAAAATTCTGGTTCAGGTTTTTTCTGACTATGGTCTCGACCTCCACCTTTTGCTCAAAGATTCTGGTTTACCGCCCGATCTCATTGAATCAGAAAGCGACTTTGTGCCATCAGAATCGATTAAACGTTTGATTTATCTGACATCCGCCCAACTTGGCGTATCTCGGTTCACCGATATTCTTGGACTCGCATTTCGACGTCGAATCATCCCAAATGTCTTGCATCAATTTACCGAATTCGAAACCATTGGCGATGCACTAAAACAGATCAATTCAATCTTTGCCTATGATTCACCAGGCAGCAAAGTCGAGTTTATCCAAGAACACGGTCAGAACTGGTTTTGCCGGACAGCCCCGGAAGACAACTCCCCTATGTTTCAATGGGGCGAAGCTTTCGCTGTTATTTATATCATCGAGTTAATAACCATTTTATCGCAATCACCATGGTTACCGACTAAAGTTCGCTTGCAAGGGCATGACATCGATGTCGTCAAAACACTGGTATCAAGTAACTGCCAACTGTTTGTTGATCATTCGTCGACTGCTGTGCAGATTCCTGATGAGATCTTACAACTCCCAATCCGTCTTACGTCTAAAGACCTCAGTACAAAACCGACACTTATTGAGTGGCATACCAGCTTTACCGATAGTATTTATGAGCTTCTAAAACCGTACATGAAAGAACAAGACCTCTCTCTTGAAGAGGCGGCAGAGCTGCTCAACTTTTCAGTGCGAACGTTCCAACGCAAACTCAAGAATGAAAACACCACTTATCGAAAGATCAAAGAGAACCTGATGTTTTCTGTAGCTTGCGAGCTGATGGAAGAAGGCCACACGCTGACCTACATTTCTAGCCAACTCGGTTACACCAACATCTCTCATTTTTCTCGTGCATTTAAGCGTGTGTCTGGCCTTACGCCGAAGATTTACCAACGCTCAATCTCGGCTTAGGCTTCGCTCGATTGATTAACCAAGCACGGCCTACATCTAACCAAGGGCAATTGGAGTAGCACAGCCTGGGCTAGAGCTACACACTCTATTTCGCCCGTTACCTTTAGCGCGGTAAAGTGCCTTATCTGCACTGCGATAGGTCGCTTCGGCTTGCGCCTGTATTTCAGACACACCACTGCTCACGGTCAGGTTCAATGTTGTCCCTTTGGTAATCACTTCTTTCAGTCGATACATCGCCTCAAACGCTTCTGCCAAATTGGTTTCAGGCATCAAGATAGCGAACTCTTCTCCGCCTACTCGCGCGACGATATCAGTGTCTCGGCTGTTGTTTCTCAACAGTTCAGCGACCTCTTTCAGCGCTGAATCACCTTGGTCATGACCGTGATTATCATTGATAGCCTTGAAGTGATCTAAATCGATCAACGCCAAACAGGAATGTGTGTAACCATAACGCTCTGCCAGGTTAGAATAATGTTTTAAGTCGTTATCAAAGCGGCGTCGATTCCAACAACCAGTTAGTGAATCGGTTTCCACCAGCACTCTTAAGCGACGCTCTAAAACCTTTCGTTTGCTGATATCGGTAAACGTGACCACGTACTTTTCGTTATGTGGTAATAGTTCCGAGAGCTTTTCAACCACCACGTTAACCGTGAAATGCTCGCCAAGGCGGCTAACACCGCTCAACTCCCCTTTCCACCTTTGGTTTTGTTTAAGGGAAGTAGCGATAGTCGATACCAGACCGCTGTTATTCATAAAACAGAGGTCAGAAATGGGGCGAGCTTCGACCTGGTCAAACGCATAACCAGAGACTCGAGAAAACTGCTGATTAACCTGAATTATTCTCAATTGACTATCGAGGACAATAAAGCCAGCCACGCCATCAATGATCGCCTCAGACAAACTGTTCTGGCTTTGATTAACTTCGTGTCGATACAAGCGGGCTGTGCTCAATGTGCATAAGAGAAATAGCGCGCACACGGAAAAAACCATGGCTGCAGTGGAAGCGATGCTCAGCAACCACAAGCTAACTAACGTATTTAAGACAAGCACAGAGACAACGTAAAACGGTGCTCTGCGATCAAAACTTAACTTGTTCATAATGTGCTCGGGTGATGGACAGAGCGCTATGATGACTAAGTTTTACCAACAAGATTTACCATTTTACGACACATACAAATTCAAATTAGATGCTGAGCCGCGCACTCAACGACTTATGCTAGTTATTGAGCAAAAATAGCAAGCTACCTCCACTCAATGAACTGCCGTAGTTAAAGTTGATCCCAACACCAAAGTTATCAAAGAAGTAAGAGTCGTAAGGCACATCAAAGACTAACCCTGCGCCAAATTCATAGTAATAGTGCGTATCAAGCGGATCTGTGAGATCCCCTGCTACATCGATTCTTCGAAAGTTGTAATGAATTTGAGGGTTCTTTAAAGACCAAGCATCTAATACCACATTTTGTCTGAATTCAATTTCATTGATAAAGCGTAAACCTTCAGGGTTGCCGATATCGCCATCATTGGCTTCACCCCATCCCGTTCCATAGAAATAACGCGCTCTTGATGAAACATTCCAACTTCCCCACTCTTGTTTCTGTAGGTATTTGAGTTTGACCGACGGCTCGCCAATCAATGCCCATGCAGAAGTATTCAAAGCGTATCCATCGAGCTGAGATTGAAAAGCCTGGGAGTAGCTATTGTTGTATTTATATTTATTGCGGTAATAGAGCAAGTGAGTGCCTAAGCCATACGCGATAGACCAACGTTGGGTTAAATGGTTTTGAACCCCGAAAAAGCCATACAGGCCCAATACTGAGTCTTTATTCGGATTCACACGACGGTCAGAGGTCACTTCCGGTGAGATTTCAATATCCTGTTCAGAAAGCGCATAAGACCCTCGCACAGACCAAATAAGGTCAAGATCAGGATCATCGGTGTTAATCACCGAAGAATAAGGAATGGAGCCCACACTCACTTGGCTTCGAGTATCGATGGTTTTATCGGAGCCAAAACCATTGTCGTTCAAATTGATAAATGAATTTGGGTCAAAATCAACAAAGCCAATAGAAACCGCATCACTGTCAGTCAACGCTATAGAAGCCGCGAATATCTTCTCTAAACGATTTTGAATCGCTTCATTTGAGGCATAGGCCGAGGATGAAAAAAGGCCAGTTAAGATCAGAGCAATAGAAGAGGAATACAGCGATTGGGGTGAAAGCATTAAGTTGACTCCATTCAAACTTATGCTTCAAGTGTAATTGGTAACTTAACTATTTCAATCAGAGAGTTAACGGTGTGGTTGATACTGCTCTCAGTTCCAACTGCAAGAGCGTTGCCAAATCGATGGCTCCCCAAAGCTCTTCTACGTCTTGGATTCTAAAATGAATAATCATATGTGCCTCTGTCTAAATTGGAGTCTTATCTTGGATCATTCTTAAAACCCTTACTTACCATAATACGCCAAGCCGACTTTAAGACCTGTTTCGCATATAAAACAATAAGCGTTTGAAAATTATAAGATTAACTCCTAAGTTTTTTATAACCCTTTACTCAGGAAGAAGTAGATGAGCAATATAGAAAAAGTATATGGATTTAATACGCCCCAACGACTCTTTGTCGGATACACCCTTGCGGTACTCGTCGATTTAACCGTTCTTAATTTTTTTTAATACTGGGACTTCGTCAATATCGAGTCATTCACCATCTCATTTGCAGCTGCGATTTTGCTGCAGCTATTACTCAAATTGTCTATAGGCTTAGAACATAAGCTGGCGGATTACTTCAAATCTAAACCGGGGACTGCACCTAAGATTTATCGCGGTTTATCCAGTTACGTGATTTTGGTGGGCTCTAAGTTTGTGATGTTGGAAGCCATCAATATCTTATTTGGAGACAAGGTAGATTTCACAGGCCCATGGAATGGTGTGGTAGCGTTCTTCGCTGTGGTATTCACGATTTTGGTCGCAGAGATTGTTGTTTCAAAGATCTACTTCGCACTCGATGATACGCCCAAAGCCGAAAAAGCATAGCCGCTTTTCTTTCACATCTAAGACAAAAAAGTGAGCCTATCAAGGCTCACTTTTTACATCTATTCTTTACGTTTCAGCGATTAACAAGCAGAGCTGTTAGATAAAGACTCTCGCTCTAACACCGAATACCCAAGCGCTGCTTTCATTGGAGAATGCAGGATCCTTTATGTACTGGATGTCAGGCGTTACTTGGAAATGGTCACCAAACTGCATGTTGTAGTAGATCTCTGCTATCCACTGCTCTGTACTACCGCTTATAGCTTTCGCATCAGCTGCAAAAGAATCACCATTCACTTCCGCCCAGTTTAGCGCTACACCAAGGTTGTTGGTCGGTTTTCCTAATCCAAAGTACCCCATACCAACAGAAATCGACTTATCGTAAAGGGCAACATCCCCTTCAGAGAAACCACCTCGCACAAACGGCATCACTTGATCAGTCATGAACTGGCTCCATGAGAAGTTAACGCCCGAGCCACCTTCCGCAGCAAGGCTATTACTATGACGAGTATCGTCACCAAAGTCCCAGAAAGTCACATGGAAGTTATCGGTGTAGATCTGCTCTTGCGAAGCCGTCCAGCCTAACTCCAGTGTGGTGAAGTAAGAGGCATCGCTGCCAAAAGCGGTATCAAAGCCATCAAAAATGTCATCTGATTTACCCTTTGCGTCCGCGATACCACCGACCACATAAAAGTTTTCGCCTAGCATATGACCGGCAGAAAGGGCCAATACACCGTCATCCGGCAAGCCCATCGCACCGGAGCCTGTCGAGAATGCCAAGTTAGTAAAGCCAGACCACGGGCTTGCTAGAGCGTAAACATCCGCATAGTTCGTTACATCCTGCCAACCGACAACAATAGTCCCTTTGCCATCATTGATTTTTTGCTTCCAGTTTAAGTCCGTAACACGAAACCCTTGGTCACTGTATGCAGGGCCAATTGCACCAACATAGCCAAGAGGGCCGAATGAATAGTCTTTTGGCGCAGTATCACCATAAGCATGCCTATGTTCCACCTTCCAAACCAGGCTACCTGAGTTCTGTGTGCCCTTACCTAATAGATGCCATGAACCGTATAATCGTGCCACACCCGACGATGCATCAACGCTATCGCCGCCAACCCCATCCCCAGAGGTCAGCCCCAAAGCAAAGTAATCTGCACCAAATGTAAAACCATCTTCAGCTAATGACTCCCTCCAAGATTTCTTTTGTGCTTTCTGCTCTGCAATTGTATTTTCAACAGAATCTGGGCCTTCAAAGTTAGCGCCGTAAACAACGCCGCTCATTGTGCTCGCTGCCATCACAATTGCCATACTTACTTTAGAGAATCTTGAGTTCATCATGTCACCAGTGCTTTTTAAGTTAGTTTTATTTTAGTTATTACTCACATTGAAAATTGTCATTTGATGACAACCATTAATTTTCTTTTTCATAATAGTCTTCGATCATCGAAGCTTTCATTTCATAACCCATAGTGAGGTTACTTTTGCCATCGACTAGGAAGACCTCTTCAGTCACTTTGTTCGAGCTAAAGTCACCTTCTACCCACACTGGGTACTGAACATTTTGTACCTGAAAGCCTTCAGGGAAAGACACGCGCACAATCTGGTTTGCAGGTGGTGGTGGCATGTGAATACACGCACCCGCCACGGGCACTAACAGAAACTCTGTAGCTGTCATTCCTTCTGAAAATTCCAGTGGAACAATGAAACCGGGAACTCGCACTTTCTTGCCATCAAACTCTGTCGTGATGGCTTCGGCGTTTGCTTTCATGGTTTGCATGTATTCATCACGCAGCGCGATCATTTCGTCTGCGTCTACACCCTGCTCTTTTAGCGTTTGTTTAAATAATAAAACCTGTTGTTGAGCTTGCTCTTCCTCTGATGCACTCATTGCTATCACACCTTGTAATAGACGCATTTGTTGATCGGTGAGATCCGGCATTTCTACTTTCGTTTCGTGAGACTCTGAGTTCAGGTCTTGCCACTCAAGATTCATCGCTGTTTCAGAAAAAGTAGGAAAAGCAACGGTCGTCAGTGATACCACCGACAGGATAAGAGAAAGCATTTTTTGCATAAGGAACACCTTGAAGAGAGGTGACCTACCCAAATAGGTCACCCATTAAAGCTTAATTTTTGACTGAGTTGTCGAACTGAGTTACAGCGTGTTTTTGTAGACTTTGCCGTCTTTCATGATGACTTTGATGGTATCGATTTCAGGGCTGCGCGGCTCTGCATCAAACCATTTTTCGTTTGCCCCAATCACTGACAAGTCTTCAAGTGGGTTGCCTTCAACAATAATGATATCGGCGTATGCGCCCGCTTCAATCACGCCTAACTTACCCTCTGGGTATGGGTCCATCACGCCAGATAACTTAACGATCTCACCGTTTACCGATGTCATCCCTTTCAAAGTGAAGAAGTTGCCTAACTCTTTACCTGCAAGGAAGATCGTGTGGTCGGTTTGTTTGATACAAGAAACCACGTCACCGACACAGTCTGTGTGGAAACCCCATTTCGGTTGGTACTTGTTTACATTCGAGATGTAGTCTTTGAATGCTTTGGTTGCCGACTCCGCTTTACGCTTAGAGGCTGGGTTCGAGTTAATCGCTTCGATCTGTGTCAGGTAAGGTGAAAACGCGGTCATGTTAGTTGTGATGTAGGCGTCTTTATCTTCCATCTTGTCGGCAATATCGCCATCGAACATGAAACCGTGCTCGATCGTTTTAACACCCGCATCCAAGTTACGCATGATCGCTTTTTTGCTGTAAGCGTGAGACATCACGTAAGAGCCATACGCATCAGCAATTTCAACGGCGGCTTCAATTTCTTCCGCAGACATCGCATTCAGCTGCCAAGGGTCAAATGATGATGCCACACCACCTGATGACATGATCTTAATTTGCGTATTGCCTTGCTTGAAGTTTTGGCGAGCAGCCGCTTTGATTTCGGTAATACCGTCGGCATTAAAGCTGACGCTATTTCGCGCCATACTGGTCGATGAACCAAAGAAGTGTTGGTTAGCCGTGGTTAGGTTACTGAAATCGGCATGCGAACCCGTCGGGCCAATAAATGCGCCTGATGTGTAAAGTCGTGGGCCCGGCAACATGCCTGAATCGATAGTCTTACGTAAGCCAGTATTCAAGCCACCAGCATCACGCCACGTGGTGAAACCCGATTGAAACGCGGCGTTCGCGTTGACTGTCGCTCGCGCGGCTAACTCTTCGATCGTTCGGTTGTTTTCGTGGTCGCTTAGGTTACCGCCGTTAAGCAATAAGTGTCCGTGGCCTTCGATTAAACCTGGCATTAACGTTTTGCCTTCGCCGTCAATCACTACAGCGTCACCAGCCTCTATCGGGCTCGCAGAGATTTGTTTGATAAGATTGTCTTCGACTAATACATGATGGTCTTCGTACAATTTGTTTTCAGTACCATTGAACACATCGACGTTAGTAAATAGCGTTGATGCTGCATTTGCAGAAAGAGCAAATGAACACGAAAGAGCAACAACAGAGAGCTTTAAGCCTGCATTTTTCATTTATACACCTTGATTCCGTTTATGAGTGGAGTCCACTTCCCATAACGATTCCGTAACTACTAATGAGTGTCATGAGGTTTCAAAGGTGTTTTTGTTAGCCGCGATAATCACAAAAATCTAATCAAAATTCCGGGGAAAAATCGAGGCAAAAACAACTCATCAACATTCAATAACTTAGTAGTGATACTGCCAGTGTTCAAGGTTGATAAATGGCCATTTGGTGACAATAAATAATTATGCGTTCAGGCTACGGTTTCTGCTTACTGGCTGGAGTTTTTACTTATTGGCTAGAGTTTCGCTGCGGAGCTATTATTGCCAAAGCTCTTACTGGTAGCTTGGTACTGTTGCTTACCGACGTTAGCTGTGCTCTTTTCGGTACTGTCTTGGCGTCATGTTCATCTGTCGTTTAAAGGCTCGGGTAAAGTGGGAAGAATCGGAATAGCCCATCTTCGCGCCTACTTGTGTGATCGATAAATCGGACTGCTTAAGCAATTTTAAAACCTGCTCAAGAACCATCTCTTCAATCAAGGTTTTGTAGACCACCCCTTCACTTTCCAACCGACGCTGGATCGTTCTGACATGAATATTCAGAATCTCAGAAGCTAAGCTAATTGGGAGTTTCCCCATCGTGAGATAAGGTGTAATAACAAGCTTAAAAGCGCTCAAGAATGAGCTAGGTAAAGGCTTAGTGAGATCTGATACTTGAGCAATTTTGGGTAAAACAATCGGTGCAAGCATGATGTCTTCAGGGATCTCAAAGGCAGTGACCGGTCTATGCGTATAAAACTGAGCACTGCCCATTTGTGGTAGAGATTGAAAGCATTCGAGATCGCCATTCTGAATGCCAACCTCAGACGGCTTCCAACGACCTTGCGTTAATACTGAAAGTAGCTCGTTGATGAAAATAACAGAGAACAGTTCAGCGAACTTAAACCAAGGTGCGTTAGTAAACGGCTTCTCACGAACCAACCACCACTTGCCTCCGGATTGCTTGGTATAGACATTCGCACCATTGGATACGAGCTTCAGCTGCTCACCAAATTGGTCTAGCGCGCTTTTCAATGAATCCTGTTGGCTTAGCTTAACTACAAACCTTGGCACATAGGTTTGCTTGCAAAAACTCCACATAAACAGCGAAAACTCTTCTCTCGACGCCGACTCTCCCATAATCTTGACCACGTTTTTAACTGTTGTCTCAGGGAGATAATCGTAATGGTCATTACTGGTGAGAATATCATTAGGGATTTGGGCACTGCGTAGTAAGGTGTAGATATCACCATCAATATGTTTGAACAGTTCCGCGAACAGCTCGACTTCCTTCTTATCGACAACTGTCATTATCTGAGGAGTATTTGGCATCCTTTCCCTTATCTATTCATTCACGAACTCAAATTATCACCTTTTTTAAGATAGCAGAACAAACGCCGCGTTACCTAGACCTACTAACCGGATGTCTCCGTCAAAATAAAGAATAAACAAACGGTTAGTAGCCAAACTCGTGTTTACTGACTTGGTAGATTACTGAACGGCTAAGTCCGCTCTGCGTACCCAGAATGCTCGTATATGATCATAAATCAGATTAAACACAAACGCGTAAATGGTAATAAAAATGGTCACGCCGATATCCATTAAAAATGCCTGCCAAATCCCCACATCAAGTAAGTAAGCCATCACAGGGATCGTCGCGATCAACAAGCCTGCCTCAAATAGCACGACATGAAAAACACGTAACTTGAGCGAACGCTTTGATTTTTCACCCGTGAAGTAGCGATCAAAAATGCGGTTGAAACAGTAGTTCCAAATCATCGCGATGGTCGCAACAACTATCATGGTTCCTGATAAGGTATTCACATCATGATCAGTAAATATCGCTAAGCCTATAATTGATAGTGTTACGGCCAATACTTCAAATAACACAGAGTGAAACACTCTTTCTAACGTACTCATACATTCCTCTAAATAATCTATTACGTGTTGGATTAGCTCGGATTATGTCATCGGAAATAATAAGAGAAAGTTAACAGCCATCACGATTAGTGATAGCCTGAGCATTATCATCCCATTTGGTATTGAGCGAGAGGTAACATGTACAGTTTTGAGCAACTAAAAGTCTTCGTCACCGTGTGTGAAAGTGGCTCTTTCTCTGCCGCCGCTCGCAAACTGAAACGCGCTCAGTCTGGAGTCAGCCAATCGATAGCGAATCTCGAAATAGCCATCGACCAAGAGCTGTTTAACCGAGAGAAAAACATCCCCGTTTTGACCAACACAGGTAAAGCGTTATTGCCTGTCGCTAAGTCGATTCTCGACCAACAAAAGTACTTCGACCAAAAAGTAGAATCGCTCACACAAGAAGATGAGCACGAACTGATCATTGCGGTTGATGAAAGCATCATAGATAAGAATTTCATTAAGATAATCAGCTCACTGGCCGATCAGTTCCCAATCACGCACTTCGATATTATTACGACCTCAACCTTCGATGTGGAAGACCTGGTGAGACGTGGCAAAGCGCAGATTGGCATCATCTATGCGGATGGTGAACTTAAAGTGGATATGGACTTCTTCTTACTGGGCCAAGCCCGCTTTCTTACGGTTAGCTCCGCCACCCACGAACTCAGCCAAATGTCGGTAGTACAAGACTCAGATCTAAAGCGTTACCGCCAATGTGTGCATCGCAGTTCAAAGCAGCGCGAACTGTGGTTCACCTACGGTATTAGCTCGATGCTTTGGTATGCCAACAACCACAAAACGATCATCGATCTCGTTGAACAGAACGTTGGCTGGGCAAATGTGCCTGAAATGATGGTGATGGAAGGCATTCAGAAAGGCGATCTCGTAGCACTGCCAGTGGCACACGAGCATGGTGGTTGGATTACTCCAGTGGGTTGCTTAGTGTCTCGCAGCCATATCAATGGCCCAGTGTTAACAAGTTTACTTGAAAAACTAAAAGGCCACTCATTAGAGAACAATCAATGGCAAGCCAACTAATCTCCCCCAATTCTTGAGTTCAGCCTATTTTAGCAACTGAATCCTAAGTCAATGACGGTGGTGTTTTCTCCAGCACTACCTCATTTCCGGCTTTCGTACCGATAATTTTCTTTGTCGTGTGGATAAAACACCTTAGTTGATGTCCAAAAGTGACCTAACTACACTGCGATCCCAACCGGGTGTGTCTTTTCAAACGAATTTAGACAGACCCAAATCGCTCTTTAACACCACTGACCCAACTTCAAATCTCCCAGATAAACGCTCAGCCTTGCAGTTGCTTATGCCGGTTTCAAATAGATCACTTTTTGAATATTAATTCGCACCCAGTTTATGAGCGCTCTTTGAGTGCTTTTTTATATCTAAATGAACCTTTTGGAAAATTTGTCGTGAACGTTTTAAGAAATATTTGCCCTGAGAAAATGGGCAAAGAGCGTAACAAACGAGAGTATGATTTACGCGTACTTAATTGTGTCAGTGAAAGCGAATATGAATCGCGTATGGCGGTTTGGAATAGCCTAACTTTGGCTGCTACTCCGTCTGCTTCGGAAACAAAGGGCTTCATCGATGAGTCTTTCAACAAGCTTCAACAAGACCTGAAAGAAGCTAGCCGTGAGTTATCGATTAACTACACGGACTTCATCGCAATGGCGCATGAAGAGATCAACTACATTAAGGTGTTTGTTGCTGATAAAACTGCACAATATGGTTGGTACGCTGCGATTGTTCTGATGGTCATCGGCACGGTTGCTCTGTGCATTCAATAGACCAAACGATGTGTTAGATAGAGCACCTTAAATGCTCTATCGATAAGCACATCTAGCACCCATCCGTGCTTGTGCTTTAACTAGAAAACAGATGCCCAACCTCATTTGTTTTCTAGTTCTACTCCCCTTCAATCTCCCATCAGAGATAGCAGATCCTGCGTCGCTTGTTTTGGGCTTTCAGCGTGACATATCGCTGAGACCAAGGCTAATCCATGAATACCTGTGTTAACCAACTGCGGAATGTTCGACTCGTTGATTCCACCGATACCCACAATCGGAAGCTTGGTCGTTTCTAACGCCATTTGAATACCTTCGTAACCCCAGTGTTTCTTGAGGTTTGTCTTGGTCGGTGTCGCAAACAGCGCACTAAGGCCAATGTAATCAATCGGCAAACTATCTGCTTGTTGTAGCTGCTGTTCAGTTTCAATTGATAACCCAAGAATCTTGTCTGAACCAATCAGCTTACGTGCTAACTCTGCAGGCATATCCGATTGCCCCAGATGCAAACCATCGGCATCAACGGCTAATGCCACATCGACTCGATCATTAATGATCAGCGGCACACCCGTTCCAGCTAAAACCGATTTAACGGCCTCTGCACGCTCAATGAACGCTCTTACGTCCCCATGTTTTTCTCTTACTTGAACCATAGTGACGCCACCAGCAACCGCTTGTTCAACCACGAATTTAAGCGTTTCTAGATCTTGTTGGTCGTCAGTCACCAGATAAAGTTTATAAGGGTTCATCGCGTACCTTTGAAGTCGATTTCTAAAATTGGTTTTCTGCCATTTTACCGACAAATCACATCCTATGCATGGAAGTTAGCACTTAATTCCTTAAGTTAGGCGGTTGAATTCAAATACGCAACTCGTTGAAAGCATGTCGAAAAACCCGATTTTTCTAACAAAAGCGTTACTTATTACACAAACTATTCGCTTTAGCATGCCCAGAATGCTGTTTTATGAAATACTCCCCTATGAAGGAATCAGGTAAATATAGGGATAGTTATGCGTCACCTTTCTATAGCGCTCAAGATCAAGCTGGGTTATGCCATCTGCTTGCTCTTTTTCGTCATTTCAGGCCTTGTGAGTTACAAAGGTATTCAAACCTTGTCGAACGGCTTTAGCCAGTACAGTGAACTCAGCCACAAGGCGACATTGTCAGGCAACATTCAAGTGCACTTTCTTCAGATGCGTTTAGCTTCTGAACGTTACTTAGAGTCATTGGATGATCAATACGAAGCGAATTATCAATCGAGCAAACTTGCGATTGATGAACTGCTGAACAACTTAATCCAAACCACCACCAATACTGATAGCTTGTCGAGCCTGCAATTAGTGCAAGACAGCGTTGCAGCTTTTGATGCGGCTTATGGATCAATGAAACAGAGCCAACTGCTCATTGACCAGTTAGTGAACGTGGAGATGGTCACACGAGAAACTAACGCACTAAAAGCCGCGCAGAGCTTGTTGTATGAGTCTTACAACAACAACGATCCAAACGCGAGCTTATATGCGGGCATGTTGATGGAGAACTTCCTCGCCGCCAAGATCACTGTGCTGAGTTACTCAAACAACAACGACCTCAAAACCTATGAAGCTGGTAAAGACATTTTTGAATATGCTCTGCCAGGTATAGAAGGCGATATTGAATCTCTTAAATCATCTCCTTATCAAAGTGAATTGATTGAAGATTTCTCTAACCAACGGGAAGCGTACGCGAAAGGCTTTGAGCAAGTTCATCAACAGATGATTGAGAACACGCAAAGAACCGCTACCCTCGCCTCTATTGGTGACAGCTTAGCGATTTCGGTAGCTGATGCTCAGAGCATTCTAGAACAACAGAAACAAGCATTAACACCAGAACTGCAAGCCAGCGAAAAGCGCTCGATTCAAATCATCATATTGCTGACGGGTGTGGCTTTAGTTATTGGCATGACGAGCGCCGTGTTGGTGACTCGCTCTATTACTAAAGGCATCGCACAAGTTAAACAGATCACCAACGAGCTTTCTCAGGGCAACCTGAATGTGGAAGTGAACATTGAGAGCAAAAATGAGATTGGCGAACTGCTGACTAATATGGAGATCACCATTGAATCTCTGCGCGATATTGTTGGCCAAGTGAACCGTTCTAGCGTGCGTATTGGTGAGATGTCGGAGTCACTCAATCAAGTGACAAATAACAGCTCGACCAACGCAACACAATTGAACAGTGAAATGATCAATATCTCTTCTGCCGTTGATCAATTAGCTTCCAGCACATCAGAAATTGCGGCAAGTGCTAACCACGCGTCTCAAGTTGCCAACCAAGCCACCGAGAATGTGGCGATGGGACTGAAAGAAGTAGATAAGACACTGCATGAAATTGGCAGCGCCGATGAAAGCATGCAGGTCAGCAGCCAGAAAGTGACTGACCTACACAAAGAGTCGATGAACATTGGTGCCATTCTTGAAGTAATCAAAGGCGTTTCTGAGCAGACCAACCTGTTGGCATTGAATGCGGCTATTGAAGCTGCGCGCGCAGGTGAACAAGGTCGCGGATTTGCAGTAGTAGCCGATGAAGTAAGAACGCTCGCTAAACGTACCCAAGACTCTGCTAGCCAGATTGATGAGCTCATCACCTCACTACAACGTGGCGCTAAAGATGCGTTAGAGTCTATCAAAGAGAGCCACAGCACGGTTTCAGACGCTTCAACGCAGGCGCAGCAAGCTTCTCAGAACTTACATGTGATTAATCAACACATCCAAGATCTGAACCAAGCCAACAGCCAAATCGCGGTGTCGGTTGATGAGCAGGATCGTCTTACCAAATCACTGGGTGAAAACGCGCAAGGTGCAAACACTATTGCTCAAAGCAACCAAGAGTCGGTAAGCAGCATTTCAGGTGCAGCGAGCGACTTAACCGAGGTTGCTCATCACCTAGAGAGCCAAGTTAACCGATTTAGAACCTAGCCAGCCAGTCTATACACAGCTGACACAGTTCCAAACCAGTAATAAAAAGCCCCCTACACATAAGTGTCGGGGGCTTTTTTAAGTTAATCTAACTCTAACTTGTGGCTTAGAGTTAGATTAGCCCTACTGAATCTTCAAGCGTTGAATCAGAGTCTCTTCGTCTAACTGATACAACTCATCAAGCAAGTTAATTTGCAAGCTACCTGGGCCGCGAGAGTTTTCAGCCGCGATTTCACCAACCACGCCTAATACCGCTGCTGCAGCTAAACCACTATCATCACCAACAGCCGCGAAAGCACCCGTCAATGCAGTTAAAGTACACCCCATACCCGTCACATACGGCATCATTTGGTGTCCATTGTTTAACGTCACCACGCTGTCTTTGGTGACAACGTAATCTGTCTCACCAGATATCACCACATTTGCACCGTATTCAGCCACTAAGCACTGTGCAGCACCTAACGCAGCATCACTGCTATCAAGCGCATCAACGCCTTTGCTCTGCGCTTGTTCGCCCGCTAACGCGATAATCTCAGACGCGTTACCACGAATGATCAACTTATCGGCTAAGCGTGCAATTTCACGAGAAGTCTCGGTACGCAACGTACTTGCCCCACAACCCACAGGGTCAAGAACCACAACCTTGTTGTTCGCGTTCGATTGCTCAACAGCAAAACACATTCTTGGCGTCCAAACACTGTCGAGCGTGCCGATGTTAATCACCAAAGCACCAGAGAAAGACATCATCTCTGCCAGCTCTTGTTGCGAGTGCGCCATGATAGGCGAAGCACCAATCGCCAGCAGAGCATTGGCCGTGTTATTCATCACCACGTAGTTGGTGATGTTCACAACCAACGGCTTTTGCTCTCGTACTGCACGCAGCGATTGGATGATTTGTTCAGTTAGCATGGGTTAATCCTTATTCGTGAAAGTCGCTTTTAATCCGCTGTTGAGTCATCAAGTGCATTCAGACCTTGCTGCCAGAAAGCCACTTCCATACGTGTTGCCGTTTTGAAGATATGAACGATGTTCTGACCGCGCTCGCTGTTAATATCAATTTCAGCCAGTAGCTGATTGAAATACTCTGCGCCCGTTGCCACGCCCGATTGGAACTCTTCTCCGCCGTAAAGCTGTAACCAACTCGCGTATGGGTTACCTTCTAAAACAGTATCACTGCTTTCTAGAAGCGCTTTACCAATCACGGCATAACCAATTGAACACGGAGCCAGTGCCGCATAAAGATCGACAAGATCACCCGTCATACCTGCATCTAGAACGTAGCGCGTGTAAGCGACTGTGCCAAAATCTTCAGGTTCGTTTTCCAAGTCAGATTCCGTTAAACCCCACTGACCACAGTAAGTCACGTGGTGTGAAATTTCAGAATCTAATAGAGCATGAACACTTGGCAGAGCACGGCGCATATCTGCCAAAGTTTTAGCTTTGTAAATCGCCAATGCATAAGCGCGAGCATACTGCTTCAAAAACAGAAAATCTTGCTTCAAATAATGCAGAAAACACGGCTGAGCAAGAGTGCCGTTCGCCAGCGTTTTAACAAAATCATGCTCGGTGTAGTCTTGCCAATCTTGCTGACAGGCTTGGATTAAGTCTTGGTATTTCATGAGATTCCTTAGTCAAAAGTCGGTACGTAATCTGCGGCTTTTGGTAGTGATTTGATAATACCTTTGTCGAACATGAACTGCGCGTAATCATCGTAACGCTTCATATCTACAGCTGAAGGGCGAAGTGCAAAACGAGTCAGTGTGTCGTTCCACGCGCGTTGGTTAAGTTCGTTGTTCAACGTATCTGGTGAATACGCCACAAACTCACTCCATGAATCTTGAGGGTGGTTCACGATGTAAGTTGTTGCTTGCTCAAGTGCTTTGTTGAATGCTTTGATTGCTTCGTCGTCGTGTTTCTTTGCGTTCGCCACAAAGATCAGCTCATCGTAAGCTGGCACACCATGCTCTTCTGGGAAGAATGCTTTCGCTTTAAAGCCTTCAAGCGCTAGCTGGTTAGTTTCGAAGTTACGTAAGCCACCCCAAATTGCGTCTACCTTGCCCGATGCCAATGAAGACGACAGTGCCCAACCGACATTGATGGTTTGCACGTCAGTAAACTCAACGTTTTCTTGAGCCAGCATGGTGCCGATCGTCGCTTCTTCGTTGCCCGCAATCGCAATACCGATCTTCTTGCCTTTCAGGTCCGCTAACGAATCGTTCTTGCCGTTATCTAAAACCATGAGCGTGTTCAGTGGCGTTGCGATAAGAGTTGATGCGCGAACTAGAGGCAAGCCTGCTGCCACATCCATAGTTAGGCTTGGTTGGTAGGTTACGGCTAAATCGACCTTACCTGCTGCGACAAGTTTCGCTGGAGTGCTTGGGTCAGCTGGCTCTTGGATTTCAACCTCTAGGCCTTGGTCAGCAAAGTAACCACGCTCTTGAGCAATCACAATTGGAGCATGGTTCGGGTTTACAAACCAATCCAACATCAGTGTCAGTTTTTTCTGTTCCGAATCCGCTAATACATGACCTGAAACTAGAGAAGCAAGCAGTGCCACTGCACCTACCAATTTGGTGTTTTTCATAGTTAACCTTTCCTTTTGAATATTATTATTGTGTTTGTCGATCTAATTTCTAACGAGGTGTTGTTTAGATAAATAGCCTGAGCGAAGCTTTATTAAACAAAGAGTTATTGAGCTAACCATCACTGGTTCTCCCAAGGGATAGCTTTTTTAAGTAATTTGTCTGTGATGAAGTAGAGCGAGATAGAGAGCACCGCCAAGATAAACAAGGCAGCAAACATCTCATCAATGATCATTCGTGCATTGGCTTGCAGCATTAGATAACCCAGCCCTTCACTCGAACCTACCCACTCGCCAACAACTGCACCAATTGGGGCGATAACCACAGCCACACGAATACCCGACGCCAATGTTGGCAGTGCAGCAGGAAGTTGAATGTGGCGTAGCAGTTGCCATTTCGATGCGCCCATCGTCTTGGCAAGGTCAAGATAGCCTTTCGGTGTATTGCGCAGACCGTCGTAACAACAAGTGGTTACTGGGAAGAAGATAATGATCGCCGCCATCACCACTTTTGAGGCGATGCCATAACCAAGCCACAGCATCAGTACTGGCGCGATCGCAAATACAGGAATCGCTTGGCTAGCAATCAAGATAGGCAACAGCCAACGTTTCAACGGATCAAACATCAACATCTGCAAGGCGAAAAACAGCCCCATAGACAAACCTAGCAATAGCCCAAGTAAGATCTCTTGTGCGGTCACCCAAGTGTGTTTGAGTAACACATCGTAGCGTTCAATAAGCTTGAGAAAGACTTCTGCGGGAGCCGGAAGAATGAAGCTCGGCATTTCGAAAACAACGACCACAAGTTGCCATAGGCCAAGAATCACAACACTGCTGATAAGCAAACGCATAACGGGATTCATCTGACTTGAACGTTCAGTGCTAGACTGCACGTTCGTTGACTGAGTGACAGCTTCACTTCGCGTTAGATCATTCATAATCACGCTCCAACTGATCTAAGATCGCTTGTTGTAACTCAGCACATTCACCATCTAACACTCTTGGTGTGGCAGTGAGAGGCACAGATAAAGACTGAGCGCTCGCCGGTGTGCCTTGCAACACATACAAATTGTCCGCCAAACGCACCGCTTCTTGTGGGTCATGGGTGATCAACACAACGGTTTTATCTCTCAACAGCTCACACGCTAAGCTCTGTAGTTTGTGTCTCGTTACCGCATCCAGCGCAGAGAACGGCTCATCCATCAGCACCACTGGCTTGTCTTGCATTAAAGTTCGAGCCAAAGCGACACGTTGACGCATACCACCAGACAACTGATCCGGCATCGCATTCGCATAATCAGCCAAACCAACCGCAGCGAGCAACTCGAGTGCTTGATTGGTTTGCAGTGCTTTGTCAGAAGCTGAATTTTGAAAACAATGACTCAGACATACATTGTCGATAACCGACAGCCATGGCAGTAACAAATCCTGCTGCGCCATGTAAGCGATGCGATCCGTTAAAGGCAATTCATCAGAGGTTGTCAATGTTCCCTGCCACTCCACCTTGTCGTCCAACAAGCCTGCCAGATAACGCAATACCGTGGTTTTCCCGCAGCCACTTCGACCTAGCAATACCGTCCACTTACCTGCGTTTAAGCTAAGCGACAATCCCGATAAGGTTGCGTGCTCACTGTCGTTATAACGTAAAGAGGCATTGCTGAGCTGAACACCCACCGTATTAACGGACATTCCCGTGCCCAGCGAAGAAGTGATTTACGGGCCCATGACCTTGGCCGACTTGCAACTCATCAGCATGAGCAATCGCGCGCGAAATGTATTGTTTGCCTAGCTCAACAGCCTCTGACAGCGTGTTGCCTTGCGCTAAGAAAGAAGCAATAGCAGATGAAAGCGTACAACCCGTACCGTGGGTGTTTTTGGTAGGAAAACGCTTCGCACTAATCAAAGCAGACGTGGTTGGCAGAATCAGTAAGTCGTTACTGTTCTCATCCTTCTCTAAATGACCGCCTTTGAGAAGAACGGCTTTAGCACCTAGTGCACGCAGGTCTTCAATCATATCCTGCATTTCGGCTTCGCTTTCAGGCACAGCTTTGCCCGTTAGTGCTGCGCCTTCCGGCAAGTTAGGCGTAATGATGTCTGCGAGCGGAATCAGTTCTTGTTTTAGCGTGGTGATCGCCGAGTTTTCTAAAAGAAGGTCGCCACTTGTCGCCACCATGACAGGGTCAATCACTAGGTGTTTAGGTTGGTATTGTTTGATTTTGTCCGCGACGACTTTGATGATTTGCGAATCCGCCAACATGCCGGCTTTTACCGCCACGATATTCAAATCGGTAAACACTGCATCTAACTGACTAGCGACATGCTCTAGTGGGATTGGAAATATAGCGGACACGCCTTGGGTGTTCTGAGATGTAATCGCGGTAATTACCGAACAAGCGAAGCTACCCGTTGCAGACATGGCTTTAATATCAGCTTGAATGCCCGCGCCACCACCACTGTCAGAACCCGCAATGGTCAAAACAATCGGAGTATTGATCGAAGAAGATTGGTTTTCTGGTGTTTGAGTGCTGTTAGGTGATACTTGAGAATTGGAATGCTGTGTCATGGTCGCTCCTACTGTCTAAAAGACGTAAGAGAACCGAACTTTGGCCGCAAAGAGAGTGTGGAGGTGAAAGCAATGAGAGATCATTGTTGAACCACGTAGGCAAAGTAATCATAGTTCCCTACGCCAGTGTTAACTGAATCAGGTTCAACGGGTCTCGAATAACGATCTCAGCAAACACCAACTAAGGTATATGCCCCCCGACTATTGATAACGATAGTAACAGCACTCTCGCAACTGAGATACTCATTTTATTCAATTATAAGAATCACGCATGAATTTAATTCAATTAATCCCGTTTTAACAAATACTTATAATGGCTTTTTAGTTGGCTGAGATTGGATGAATAAACACATCACTATCAAGAACATACCTAGCCATCCAACCAATGGAATAAGCTCACCCACAATACACACGGCCAACACGGCGGCAACGACTGGCTCAAGTAAGGTAATCAAGTTGGCGCTACTCGCTGTGACATGGCGTAGCCCAAAACTGAAAGCGATATAGCCTAAACATTGAGGAAGTAACACCAAGTAACTCACCACCAATATATTGGTATTCGATGCGAACAAGTTATCCCCCGTAAACCAAAGCGTTGGCAGTAGCAACATCGCTCCTAGCCCAAATATGCTGCCCATCGCTGCTTGCGACTTAATGCCTTCGTCTATCAGAGCTTTTGTCGCCCATGAATAAATGGCGTAACACAACCCAGCAATCAACCCTAATCCAATGCCCAAAAGCTTCAGATCGTCACCAGAATCATTCGCTGATGATGATTCTGAAAATACCAGTAGCCCAATACCAACCACGCCAATGGCAAAGCTCGTTAACCAACGTTTGTTGATATTATTCTTTTTGCTAATAAGACACTCTAAAAGTGCAGAAAAGAAAGGAGCAGTAGCTATCGACACCACTGTGCCCATTGCGACACCCGATAACTTCATCGAAGAGTAAAAAGCCAGAGGATAGATCGCCAAAGCCAGCGCACTCGCCGCTAACAACTTTTTGTTGAGCAAAAGCTTATCAAGTGAAGATAAGATCTTTCGATACGCCAAGACTGCTTGCATTAAGCCGCCGACGCCCATTGAAAAAGCACCAATCGCTAATGGGCTGAGATCAGGCGCAAAGCTTGCGGCGGTGCCTGTCGTGCCCCATAAAACAGAAGCAAACACGATGGCTAAAGTGCCCGTTTGGAATTCGTTAACGCGATTGATGGCAAGATTCATTTCTATTACCTAGTCTATTTTCATTTCTGAAATAGATAATAGTGAACATATACTAAGTTGAGTTTGCCAAAAGGACGCTATTCTTGTTTTGGAAGACTCTCTTTCATCGAGCCCAAAAACGCCCTTGGAGGCATGCCAAAGTGCTGAGAGAAGCGTCGACTGAATGCAGACAAGTCACTATAACCCACATTTTCTGCGACCAATTGAACGGGTAAATCGGTATGGCTAAGCAAGGCTTGAGCTTTCTCCATACGATAGCGAGTGATGTACTTAAGCGCACTGATTCCAATGCACTCTTTAAAGCGCTTCTTAAATTGAGTGGGGCTCAAGCAAGCCGTTTCTGCAAGCTGAGAAATAGAGAGAGGCTGGGCGTAATTATCCGCAATGAGCCTTTGGACCGCTCGAATACGAGGGTCGATGCTCTTGCTGACTTTTTGTTGCTCTAATAACAGTGAAAACACATCCAAGATGGATGATTCAATGCCACTGTCCACTTGGTATTCCAACTGCTTTTCAACAAACAGCAAGAAGCTCATTAAGGGTGGCGTGATAGTAAACACCGAGAGCTCATGCTCTAACAAGTGCTGCGGTAACTCTGCCATATCTGCGACAATAAACCGCGCTGCTTCATCCGCCTTAAACGCATGCGCTGTGGTTACCGGAATCACCACGCATTCGCCCACGGCCACCTTGCCGACATATCCCACCATTTCAATACTAATACTCCCTTGAATAGGCAGCACGAGTTGATGGTAGCCATCATGGGCATGAGTATTAAATTGCTTGGTGTAAGATCGAATGCTTAGGCTAGATTTCATGAGCAACGCCGGAATTCAGTTTATTGAAACATGAGTGTTAAAAAGAAATTACATGATTTAAGCGAGGGAGTCACATCGGACTAGTATTTTTGTCGTATCTCTTTCTAGCCTTTCTAAGTCGGATCAAAAAAGCCGTTTAAGTATTGATACTCAAACGGCTTTTTACTCAAGTCTAATTCGCAATCTCAAGAACAGTTAACCGAATCGGCTATCACTTCCTAACAAAATCGCTCATTCAGACTCTATTATTTTTGAAGTTGCTCTTTAGCGGCTTCAACCTTAGAAAAATCTAGGCCAAGCTCTTCAACTGCTTCTTTGATTAGCGCAGGGTTTTGCATTACCTGGCCCATCAGCATTTGAAGTTTATCTTGTGGTAAGCCAAGTTGGCTGATCGTCGCCATTGCTGCAAGAGGGTTCTCAGTCAACGTCTTGAATAGCTCGCTGATCTGCTCGTCGCTAATATTGTTCTCTTTCAACATTGCTAAAATCGGGTTCATTTTTTTGCCTTTGAAACACTAAATTAAGTAGGAGCACAGCATACCATCTAGCTGTGCTCGATTGTACTAGCAACTTATACTTTGCCTACTGTGAAGTAACCCTAAGCCTAGCGAGACTCTAATGGGTAAGAGCGGTAGCTCCACATACCATAGGTTCTAAGCGCATCTCGGTAGATACCTAGTAGCTCACCATCACTCGCCTTCTTAAGATCTGCGAGTGGCTTGTCTGGGTAAGAAACCGTATCAAAAGTAATGCCCTGAGGGCCGGTTTGCCAGCTAGCGATTTCAAACAGAGTTTGACCACGACGAACATGGCTTGCCGAGCTAATAATGGTCGCGTGCTTAATATCATGGCGAGCAAGTGCGTAGCTACTGAATAAGGCATTGCCTACCGTGCTGGTCGCGTAATTCTCTTCGATGATGCGATCTTTGCTTACCCCTTTCTCGATAAGCCAATCCGCCATTAACTTACCTTCAGTCTTGTGGTTCTTGGGCACGCCACCCGTTAACACGATCATCGCATCTGAGTTCGCCTTAGCCATCGCCAATGTTGTCTCAAGACGCTCAATCAAAATTTGATGCATAGAGCCGTCTGGATTAAGCGCATAGCCCAAAGTGACAATCGCGCCATGATGATCAAGCAAGCCTTTATCCGCAGACTCTTTCAACGGTGTTTCTAACACGCGGTCGACCGTAGCAAAAATGCGTTTGATGTCTTCTGCTTTACCTTTGTTCAGGCTTTCCAGTTTCTCCATGTGCTTATTGGATTCACTTTCATTGCCTTCAAATCGCTGCCAAACCGCAAGGTAAGCATGAAGATCAACATCGTCTGGTGCAACCGTCAGCGCTTGCTCAAACAGCTCAATAGCGCGCTCTGCATTCTTGTTGTAGATCTGAGCGTTCGCTGCCGAGATAAGCAAATCAGTACGGTAAGGTTCTAGTTGGTAAGCTTCTAACAATCGGTTAGTCACAATTTCCATGTTGCTTGGCATTTTAGCCGTAAAGCCCGCGTGAGAAATTCTTGCCGGAGACTTAAACGCCTGCAACGCATCAAGAAGTAATTGGTCGACAACTTGTCGCTTAGTCACCAACTGCGCGTAATCCGCAGAAGCCTGTACTGCGCCGTCGTTAGCAGCAAAAGAATAAGGTGTTGCGCCAAAAGCCAGCATGCCACCAAGAGCGAGGGCGATAATGTTCTTTTTCATGAAAAGATCCTGTGTCGTTAAGTGTTCACATCAGATTTGCTCACCAATGTAAGTCCCTAAGATTAAAAAACCGTGAAGCACACCTTAATCTCTAACGTTTATATTCATTTGTTGCATAAGGTGTGGCAGCAGATCACGATTTTGAACTTACCAATAAGCCTGTGCATCCAGATAATTCTGGTTTGAACCAGTGCTCAACGTTTTTGTTGGAATATCTGACTGCGGATTTCATACGCCCTATCCCGCCAAAAACCACCCATCACAAATCCGAACTCCGCATAAAGCAACGAATAAAAAAAACCACTTTAAGCTCATTTTTTCAACAACTTAAAATCCAACACACTGAATCGCGCGATTTTACCCCTCGCTCAAATAACGAGGTCTTCAACACATAGAGTTGGAATGCGAGTCAGAAGATCTTCAAATAATTCAAAATCAACCATTGAACGATCGTTCAAGTGGTGCTTTAATAAATGACCAATACAAGGAGTTACCCCATGCTTAAGTTCTATTTTCACCAAACACCAAACCCAATGAAGATCGCTCTGTTTTTGGAAGAGACAGGCCTAGATTTTGAACTTGTTCCTGTCGATACCTTAAAGGGTGAGCAGCATTCACCGGAATATCGTTTAATCAATCCAAATGGCAAAACGCCTGCGATTGAAGATGAAGGACAACGTGTATTCGACTCTAACGCTATCCTTCTGTATCTCTCAGAGAAAACAGGCAAGCTTGGCGGTCAGCCAGAAGACAGAGCTGAACTACTCTCTTGGATGATGTTTATCGCGAGTGGCCTTGGTCCATATTCAGGCCAATCGGTACACTTCCGCCATGCTGCACCAGCAGGCTTAGACTACGCTGTGAACCGATACCTACGTGAAGCACAACGTCACTACGAAGTGTTAGAGAAGCATATGGAAGGTCGTGAATTTATCGTAGGAAATGAGTACACCATTGTCGATGTCGCTGCATGGGGTTGGATTGACAAAGCACCAGTCGTGCTTGGTGAAGAAGGCCTAGAACCTTACCCGAACTTGAAGCGTTGGTTTAACGCAATCAACACTCGCCCTGCTGCACTGCGTGCTCGCGAAATCGGCAAAGGCATTGAGTTTAAAACCGAACGTGATGAAGAAGCGAAACGAGCACTGTTTCCTTCGAATTTCCCAATCAACGAATAATTCAGCATGAAGTAAACGATGTGGAGCGAAAGCTCATTACTGGGCGAGCTATCTAAAAATCAATAGTATTGTTTCTATTAACTGATACCACACTAGTTAAAATATCAATACTATTGATATAGCTATTGTAAGAACCCTTACCGACATCCGATGGTGTCTCTGTCGGTCGTGCCGGGGAAAAGTCCTGAATCAGTTACTCTGGATCGCAGCGAATTTGTAAGGCGTTGTTGCCTAAATTA